>CAMKJS010000033.1 GCA_946413245.1 uncultured Clostridia bacterium | reverse complement strand
ATGGTCAGCACTTCGTCCACGCTGATCGGATGGCCCAGGGGGGTTCCGTCGTCCTTCAGCGGATTGTTGGCGATGAACTGCACCACGGCGGGATCGCAGCTGCCGCAGCGGGTACCCATCAGCAAGCCTTCCAGAGGCGTCAGGCCCATGGAGGTGTCCTGGCATTTTCCGTCCTTCACCGCGCTCAGGGAAGATCCGTTGCCCAGGTGGCAGATAATGATCTTCTTCCCTTCCGGGCTGATGCCGAGGAAGTCGCACACCCGGCGGCTGACATAGCGGTGACTGGTTCCATGGAAGCCGTAGCGGCGCACATGCAGCTTCTCCTCATACATCTTCGGTACGCCGTACATGTAGGCCTTGGGCGGCATGGTCTGATGGAAAGCGGTGTCGAACACGGCCACCTGGGGCGTGCCCTGCATCACCTTTTCACAGGCTTCGATGCCCATCAGGTTTGCCGGATTATGCAGCGGCCCAAGCGGGAAGCAGTCCCGGATCGCCTGCTTGGCGGCTTCGTTGACGATGACGGATGCGGTGAACGCGTTGCCGCCGTGCAGCACCCGGTGCCCTACCGCTCCGATCTCGTCCGTGCTCTTAATCACGCCGAATTCCGGATCCTGCAGGATCTGCAGCATCAGCTGCGCGGCAGCTTCATGGTCCGGAATCTCCTGGGTGATCTCCGTCTTCTTTTCCCCGGCGCTGTGCTTCAGCCGGCTGCCCTCGATGCCGATGCGCTCGACCAGGCCCTTGGCCAGCTCCACTTCGCCGTCCATATCGATCAGCTGATACTTCAGAGAGGATGAACCCGCGTTTACAACCAGAATTTTCATAACTGCATTCTCCTTTATCCGTCGCTTTGCCCGTGAAACTGCCCGGAAGGGCTTATACAAAATTATTATACAGGATTTTGCCTTGAAAAGGAACCCCCAAAATGCTACACTTCAGCAAAACACACCCATTCACGGCCGCGTTCAAACGCGGTACAGCCGGACAGTTTGTTTTTCTGCCGTGAATGGTTCTGCCAGGAGTATAAGCATGCGGATTTTGGGAATTGTCGCGGAATACGATCCGTTTCATCTCGGCCATCTGTCGCATCTGACCCGGTCCCGGCAGGCCGCGGAAGCTGATCTGACCTATATCGCCCTCTCCGGCTGCGTCCGGCAGCGGGGCGATTGGGCGCTGCTGCCGCCCCGGGAGCGGGCTGCCTGCGCCGTCCTTGCCGGAGCGGACGCCGTGTTTGAGCTGCCGCTGCTCTGGACCGTGCGGGAAGCTGAAAACTACGCCCTCGGCGCCGTTTCCCTGCTGGCGTCCCTGGGCTGCACCCACCTGGCCTTCGGCGCCGAGCGGGACGATCTGCCGCTGCTGGCCCGGCTGGCGGATCATCTGGAGGCTTCCCCCTCCGCGTTCCGGGATGCCCTGAAGCTTCACCTTGCCGCCGGCCGGGGCTATCCTTCCGCCGTTGCCGCCGCGGCCGCGGAAACCCTGCCGGAGGCGGCGGGCGTGCTGGAAGAGCCCAACAACATTCTGGCCGTGTGCTATCTCCGGGCTATCCGGCGCCTGGGAGCCTCACTCTCCCCCGTGCTCATTCACCGGATCGGCGCCTATCACGCTGCCGGAATCGACCCGGTTTCTCCCTCCGCATCCGCCCTCCGCGGCGCCCTTCTCCGGGGAAACTACGGCCCCGCGTACGCCGCTATGCCGGATTATGCCGTTCGTTTTCTGCGCCGCCGTTTTATGGACGGTTCCCTGCCCGACACTGACGCGGCGGACGTGCTTCTGATGTCCCGTCTTCGCGATCCCGCGTATGAAAAAAGCCTCCTGCCCTTCCTTTCGGAGGGGCTGGAGGATGCTTTGTCTGACGCTGCTTCTGTCTCAGGCGGCCGGCGGGAAATACTGGAGCGCCTCACCTCCCGGCGTTACGCTTCCGCCCGGATCAGCCGCCTGTGCGCCTGCGCCCTGCTGGGGATCACCGCGGAGCAGGCGGAATCCGCGCCGCTGCCGCAGAGCGCCGGGCTGCTGGCCTTCCGCCGGAATCCGGAGATGACCGCCCGCTGGAAGGATCTGCCCGTACCGGTGCTTTCCTCCCCGCTGCTGTGGCGGGAATCCGCGGACTACGGCCCCAATCTGGCCGCGTACCGCACGGACGCGCTGCTCCGGCATCTTCCGGATACCCTTCCCTTCTCGGAAAAAATGTTCGTCCTGTAAACGCTCAGACCGCTCTTTCCGCCAGGATGTGCCTGGCCACGTGCACGCCGCTGGCGCTGGCATGGCTCAGGCTGTGGGTCACGCCGCTGCCGTCCCCGATGATATACAACCCGGGATACTGGGTTTCCAGGTTCTCGTCCAGCTTCACTTCCATGTTATAGAATTTAACCTCCACTCCATAGAGCAGCGTGTCGTCGTTGGCCGTGCCGGGAGCGATCTTGTCCAGCGCGTAAATCATTTCCATGATGCCGTCCAGGATTCTCTTGGGGATCACCAGGCTCAGATCTCCCGGCGTCGCGGCCAGCGTAGGCGTCACGAAGCTGTCCGCGATACGGCCCGGCGTGCTTCTGCGTCCCCGCACCAGGTCCCCGAAGCGCTGCACGATCACGCCTCCGCCCAGCATATTGCTCAGCCGGGCGATGGATTCGCCGTATCCGTTGGAATCCTTGAAGGGTTCGGAAAAATGCTTGCTCACCAGCAGCGCGAAGTTCGTGTTGTCGGTGTGTCTGGCCGGATCCTCGTAGCTGTGCCCGTTCACGGTCACGATTCCGTTCGTGTTTTCGCTGACCACAGCCCCGTGGGGATTCATGCAGAAGGTGCGTACCAGATCCTCAAACTTCTCGGTTCTGTAAACAATCTTGCTTTCGTACAGTTCGTCCGTCAGATGGCTGAAGACCTGGGCCGGCAGCTCCACGCGAACCCCGATGTCCACCCGGTTGCTCAGGGTGGGAATCCCCATTTCCCGGCAGATTCCCTCCATCCATTTGCTGCCGCTGCGGCCGACGGAAATCACGCACCGGTCCGCCGTCACCCGCTCGCCGTGCCCGGTTACCGCCTCGTATCCGTTCTCCGTCCGGTGCACATGCTCCACCGGCGTGTTGAACCAGAAGTCCACCCGGTCCTTCAGACGGTGATACAGCGTCTCCAGCACCACATAGTTCAGATCGGTGCCCAGGTGGCGGACTTCCGCGTCCAGCAGGTGCAGCCCGTTCTGCAGGCAGGTTTTCTTGATGGACGTGCTGGCGGTGGAATACAGCCGGGTACCGGCGCCGCCGTAGCGCACGTTGATCTCGTCCACATAGCGCATCAGCTCCAGCGCGTGGGCTTTGCCCACATGCTCATGCAGGCTGCCGCCAAAATCGTTGGTGATGTTGTATTTTCCGTCGGAGAAGGCGCCGGCCCCGCCGAAGCCGCTCATAATCGAGCAGGTTTTGCAGCGGATACAGCTTTTGACCTTGTCCCCGTCGATCGGGCATTTTCTCCGGTCCAGGGGGCTGCCCAGCTCAAACACCGCCAGCTTCAGAGGCTTCTCCGCCTTCTCCGTCAGTTCATACGCGGTGTAGATCCCGCCGGGGCCCGCGCCGATGATCATTACGTCGTAATGCATGCTTTTTCCTTTCCTGCCCGTTTTTACGGGCAGTACAGCCAGTCCACCGCCTTCACGTTTCCCGCGGAATTGGTCAGGTAATCCAGCTGCCAGTAGTTTCCCTCCGCGGTTACCGCCCTGTAGCGGATAATGCTTTCCTTATTCGCCTGCGCCAGAATGATGCCTCTGCCGCTGTCGTTCTGATACAGGCCTCGGTTCCCGCTCGGGCTCGCTACCTGGCCCATGTCCCGGAAACGGCTGACCACATAGCTGGCGGTATCTCCCACATCGGTACCCCGCGGCGCCTTGAACACGCCGGAGGATTCCACATACAGCTCCGTCAGCACCCATTCGGTATGCGGTTTGTTCATAATGGCGTATCCCCAGGGATAGACATATTTCCGGCACTCCGTGGCAAAGCCTTCCAGCATCAGGGTTTCATCCAGATTTCCTTCGCCGTAGATACTCTGGAATTCCATCATGGTGGTTTCGTACAGCGTCAGATCGCTGAAGGAGTCCTGCGGCGTATAGGCAGTCAGCGGATACGGGGCCACCGAGATTTTATACTTGACTTCCAGCGGATTGGAGGATTTCTTATACTTGTTGACCGCGATCGCCTTCAGCACCACGTGGTCCCCCGTGGGCAGCAGAATCGGATCTCCGTCGAATATCGGGCTGTCGGACCCGGGCGGAGAGCCGTCGATCGTATAGTATATCACGATCCCGTCTTCGTCCATGTTGTCCAGGCCCGGCTTCAGCCGCACCTTCTGCCGGCTTTTGTAGGCACCGGGAGCCAGAGTTGCCCGGGGCATCCGCGGGGATGGCATCACGATCTTGTAGGTGGCCCTCAGTTCGTCGGACACCAGCTTGCCGTTCACAGCCACCGCCCGCAGGTTGTGCTCCCCTTCATCCAGCAGCACCCGCTCCGTATATTTAACTCCGCACTCCGGCAGTTCTCCCTCGGCCGAGAAGGTATAGTATACGTCAAAGCCCTGGTAGGACCAGATTTCGATTCTCTTTTTGCTCTCGTAATACGCGGCGGTCAGGTCCACCTTCGGCGGCGCCGGCAGCAGATCGTCCCGCTGCGTTTTGAAGGTATAGTCCCCGGTCTTTTCATAGGCCAGCTTCATCAGCTCGGCAGCCCTGGCGAGGTCGTCCTCGTCGCCGCTGGCTTGCAGAATACGGATATGGTTGACGTACGCTTCCGTCCGGAACGGTGTTCCCAGGTAGATTTCCTCGTACAGCTCCGCCGCGTCCTGCACCCGTCCGGCCGCCTCATAGGCGTTGCCCAGCAGAAGCAGGCCGTCCACGTCCGGATGCTCCGAGGCTTCATCCATTTCTTTCGCTTTTTCGAAGCTGTTGATGGCCGCCTGCACGTCGCCCCGGTTCAGCTGCTCCTCCCCGACTGCCCACAGCGCGGTGGAATTGGCTTCCAGCCCCATCCGGGCCATGATGCGCTGGCCGGAGTCGGTCTTCTCCAGAAACAGCCAGGTTCCCGCCATCAGCAGCGCGGCGGCGATCACCGCAACGAAACTGATTTTCATCCAGTTGACTTCGCTCACATGCTGCTGTTTCCGTTTGGCGTAGCTGGCCGCGAAGGACTCGGCCTGTTCGGCCCGGATCCCGCTCTCGTCATATACCGATCGGTTCCGCCGTTCGTAGCCCGAACCGTCCGGTTCGGGGGGATCCTCCGGAGGGTCGCTGCCTTCCTCCGTGCGGTCTCGGTCGTCCGTGTCCGCTCCCCGGGTATCCGGAACGGCGGGCATCTCCAGCGTAGCGTGGCTTGCGCCGCCGCGGCGTCGGCGGGTTTTTGTCTCAGGCTGTTCCCGGCTTTTGTTGTCCCGCGCCTGCCGGGCCCGCTTTCCCTGCCGGATCGCCTGGGCGCCGCGGACAGGTTCTCCGGAGTCACGCTGCAGCACTTCTCCGCATTCGGGGCAGACGATCTCGTCCGTCTCCGCGTAATATCCGCATTTCGGGCAGAGCATGACAATTCAACCCCTTTTTTCAGTTCTGATCCAGAGCCCTCAGCGCCTCGTATTCCGGATCCTCGTCGAACTCCCGTTCCGGGCAGGTTCCGCCCAGCGCTTCGATGGCGTTACGGATCTCGATAAAGGTCAGATAGCTCAGATCCGGCTCCTCCGCCGCTTCCAGCAGCGCCGGCAGCGCCCGCTCGTCCCCGAGCTTCGCCAGGTATCCCGCGAACAGCGCCCGCCGGTTTTTTCGCTCCCGGAACAGGCGCAGCGCCAGCTGAATCACCTGCTCGTGCCCGGGAAAATGGGAGAGCACCTCCAGCAGCGCTTCCTCCCCGGCCTCGTTCGCCTGCTTCAGGTTCTGCAGAATGGGCTGCACCACGCTCTCGCCCATCTCCGTCAGGCTTTCCAGCGCGTGGTCCTTCATTTCGTCCCGCGGCGCCCGGTTCAGCTGCCACTGAATATACAGCATTTTCGGCATCGTGCTTTCCAGGTCCCGGAGCCGGGAAATGGCTATCATCCTGGCTTCGTCCGGCGCTTCCCCGTCCTCCAGCAGCCGCAGCAGCCGCTTCTCACATGGTTTGCCCACAGTGGTGATCTGATCCAGTAGCAGATCCGGCACCGGGACGCCTTCCTCACAGTAGGCGCGCATCCAGTCCACCAGAACCTTCGGATCCTCGAACTGGGTAAAATAGGCGCCGGGCGTCACACTGCCCAGCCAGGGAGCCCGGGTATTCAGAAAGTTCATGTAGATCCGCGGAAGGTCCTCTTCCATCTCGTCCACATTCGCGTACCGGTCTCCGTGCTGCCGCATCCATTCGGACGTGTAGTCCGCGAAATGCTCGTCAAAGTTGATCAGGGGCATGTTCATGCTCGTTTTCCTTTCCCGAGGGCTCCTGGGCTCTCAACAACATTTTTTTGAGCTCTTCCGTGCTGAAAAAATAGCGGTTATGGCAGAAATGGCAGCTCAGTTCCGCTCCGCGGTCCTCTTCGATCAGTTCCTTCAGATCCTTGCTGCCGATTGAAATCAGCGCTTTCTCCATCCTGTCCCTGGAGCACGTGCAGCGGTAGTCGATGGGATCGGTCTTCAGGATGCGCGGCTCCAGGCCTCTGAACCAGCCCTCCGCCAGCTCCCGGATCGGGGCAAAGGTCATTTCCCGGCTGATATCCGCAAACATGGGGCTTCGCAGCTCCAGCTGGTCGATCAGACTGTCCGGGCAGCCGGGAAGCGGCTGAATCAGCAGCCCGCCCGCTTTCAGCACGGTTTCGCCGCTGACCAGCACGCCAAGGGCCACAAGGCTCGGCTGCTGCTCCGACACGGTGAAATAGTTTGCGAAATCCATGGCGATCTCGCCGCTGACCAGTTCGCTCTGTCCGATATAGTTCTTCCGCATGCCGAGATCCTTGATCACGCTCATGCGGCCCGTATGCCCCACCGCTCCGCTCACGTCCAGCTTCCCGTCCTCCCGGAGCGGCAGATCCACCTGCGGGTTGTCCGCGCAGGCCCGGAGATGGCCGTGATCCGCCACGGCAATCAGGTTTCCCATCGGCCCGTCCCCTTTGACGGAAACGGTCACGGATTCATCCTCGCCCTTCATCATCAGGCCCAGCATCACGGTTCCCGTCATCAGCCGGCCCAGCGCGGCGGTACACACAGGCGTCGCGCGGTGCACGTCCGCGCATCGCTGTACAGCGGCAGTCGTCTCGCAAAGCATCACCCGGGCCTGCCCGCCGCACAGATCGATCCGCAGCATTTCATCCTGATTCGGTACATTCTGATTCTGTATTTCCAGATTCGGCATTTTCCCTTTTCTTACTCCTCTTCCGCGCGGGTAGCGGCCACATGCCAGCGCTGGTTCTTTTCGTCCGCCATGTTCAGCGTCATGTTCGCATAGAAGGACACCGCCCGGAAGCCGGCCTTCCAGAGCAGGGTTTTCATGGTCTGCGCGTCCCATGCTCTCTGAGTCTGGTGTTCCTCCATCCTGTGATATTTGTCCCCCTGATCCCGCAGGAAAAAGCACAGATCCAGATCCACCGTCCGGCTTTTTTCATGCCAGGTGTTCATCCACAGGTAGGTCAGGTTATCCCTGTCCTCCCACATCAGCTCCCGGCAAAGAATTTCCTTCAGTTTATACGGGGTGGAAACGTCAAAGACCAGCGCGCCGCCCGGACGGACAGCCCGGGCCGCCGCCCGGAAAAAGCTCAGCAGGTCTTCCTCCGTCAGCAGATAGTTGACCCCGTCGCAGGTGGCCAGCACGGCGTCCACCGGCCGGTGCAGGTTCAGCGCCTTCATGTCCTGCTGCACGAAGGGAATCGCGATCCCCTGTTTCCGGGCTTTCTGGGCCGCCTGCCACAGCATTTCCCGGCTCAGATCCACGCCGGTCATCTGGAACCCCATCCGGTGCAGCGGCAGCGTCAGCCCGCCGGTGCCGCAGGCGCATTCACAGATCTTCCCGTCATGGATGCCGTAAATCGACAGAAGCCGGGCGTAATACTCCGCCCAGCGTTCATAGTCGACGTCATTCATCAGTTCGTCGTAGACTTCCGCAAAACCCTGATACATGCTTACTCTTCCGTTCCCTTCGCGCCGCCCTCCGCGATGGTTCCCACCGCTTCAGTAGCAGGCACTTCTTCCTCGTCCTCTTCGTCCTCGTCGTCAGCTTCCCGCAGCCCGCGGTTCACCGGCGCGCCTTCGATCCTCGGGTTGATGAAGCGTTCGAATACCGCGTTGGTATAGCTGGCCGTAACGAAGCGGCTCAGGCAGAATCCGATCAGGATATACCAGCCGCCCAGAATCAGCATGCCGTACATGGGATTCCAGATATATGCCAGCACCGCCCCGATCACCGCGGGGACGCAGTGCAGCAGGCGGATTCCCACGCTCATGGGCAGCCTGGCCACCCCCAGCAGAAGGCCGTTGCGGATCACGTCCCGGATGCTCAGCTGATAGCTCACGATCAGCGGATACATATACGTCACACTGATCGCCCAGATCACGGCCACCATGAGCACCAGCACCTGGGGCACCACCATCAGCGTCTGGGTCTGCGCCATGGCCCCGTAGTATTTCCATCCGAGATAAACCAGAATCGGCAGCACGGAAGTGATGGCGCTGATCGCCAGGCCCTGTTTCCAGTTTTCCCGAACCGCGTCCTTGAAATCACTCCAGATAAAGGCGTGCTCGTCCCGCGCCCAGTTCCGGGTCACGTAGCAGACGCCGGTGGTAAACGGCCCGGTAATCGCGATGCACGGAATCAGCCAAAGCAGCATGGTAAAAACGGTGCTGTCCACAAGATCCATCAGGTTCGTCTCCGCGATAGCGGCTACCTGTTCGTCCGTAAGGGTCGCTGCCTGGGTCCCTGTCTGTTCCGCCTGTTCCTCGATCAGGGCCTGCAGGTTTCCTTCCTGCGCGGCCATCACAATATTCAGGTTCGACAGCAGATTCACATATCCCATACCGATTACGATAATCATGGGAAGGAAGACCAGCATGTAGATCAGATTCAGCCGACACAGCCCGCTGAGCCGGGTGCGCAGCGTATCCAGAAACAGCTGCCAGCGGGTTTCCGGCATATCCTCTTTCCGGAAATCCCCCTTTCCGCTCTTTCCGTAGTAGTAGTTGTTCATCATTCTTCCAAACATGGCTGATCTTCCTTTCCCTGAAATGGATACCCGATAATAGATCCGAATTATACCATCAGCGATTCGCTGGCCTCGCACAGCTTCTCGTTCAGTGCTTCGGCCGCCTCTTTGTCCGCGTCGTTGCTGTTCACGTACAGCTTGATCTTCGGCTCCGTTCCGGAGGGGCGTACGCAGACCCAGCAGCCCTTTTCCAGTTCAAAGTACAGCACGTCGGACACCGGCAGGCCCGTGGGCTCTTCCTTCCCGTCGGCAATACGGACGCCCTTCAGATAATCCCGCACGGCGGTCACCTTCAGCCCGCCGATTTCCTCCGGCGGATTGGTCCGCAGACCGGCCATGATCTCCTTCATCCGGGTCAGGCCGTCCTTGCCGGGCAACGTGGTGGAAACCACCTTCTCCACGTAGTATCCGTATTCCCTGAAGATCTGCTGCACCCGGTCGTACAGCGTGATGCCTTCTGCCATACAGGCGCAGGCCACTTCGCTGATCAGCAGGCTGGCGTTCACGCCGTCCTTATCCCGCACGAAGGTGCTGCTCAGGAAGCCGTAGCTTTCCTCAAAGCCGAACAGGAAGGTATGATCTCCCTTGTCCATGAACTGCTGAATCTTCTCGCCGATGAACTTGAAGCCGGTCAGTGTTTCAAACATGGCCACGCCGTAAGACTCGCAGATCTTGTTGGCCAGGCTGGTGCTGACGATGCTCTTCACCGCCGCGCCGTCCTTCGGAAGGGTTCCGGCCTTCTGCTTGCTGGAGAGAATGTAATGCAGCAGCACGCAGCCGATCTGGTTGCCGGTCAGCAGATGCCATTCGCCTGCGCCGTCCTTCACGGCAACGCCCAGGCGGTCGCAGTCCGGGTCCGTGGCGAAGATCACGCTGGCGCCGACTTCCTCCGCCAGCTTGAAAGCCAGCGTATAGGCGCCCGGATCCTCGGGATTCGGCACCTTGATCGTGCTGAAGTTCGGGTCGGGCATCTCCTGCTCCTTCACCACAGCCACGTTGGTCAGGCCGACTTCCTTCAGCACGCGGCGTACCGGTACGTTGCCGCTGCCGTGCAGGGGGGTGTAGACGATATTCAGCTTCGGCCCTTCCGTCCGCAGCAGTTCCGGATTGATGCTCAGCGTCTTGATCTGAGCGACGTAGTCGTCGTCCACTTCCTTGTTGCCGATGATCTTCAGCAGGCCCTTCTCCAGCGCCTCTTTGATGTCCATCAGCTTGCAGTCCGTATACTGGGTCGCCCGGATGATCTTCGTGATGCCTTCCGCGGCTTCCGGCCCCACCTGGGCGCCGTCTTCCCCGTATACCTTGTATCCGTTGTACTGGGGCGGATTGTGGCTGGCCGTAATCACCACGCCGGCGATAGCGTGCAGATGGCGCACGGCATAGCTCAGCACCGGCACCGGGCGGAGCGCGTCAAACAGATAGGCGGGCACGCCTTCCTGGCACAGCACCAGCGCCGTGTCCCATGCGAATTCACGGCTGAAGCGGCGGCTGTCGTAAGCGATCACCACACCGCGCTGCGCCTCCTCCGGGTTTTGCAGCAGATACTCAGCCAGACCCTTTGTGGCCCGGCGCACGTTGTATTTGTTCATACGGTTCATTCCGGCGCCGAGCACACCCCGCATGCCCGCGGTGCCGAAGCTCAGCTCCGTATAGAACCGATCCTCGATTTCCTTCGGGTTATTCCGGATTTCCTCCAGACTGGCGACGGTTTCCTGGTCCTGGGCAAAGTCCTTCATCCATTGGGCGAATCTCTCCTGAATTGTCATCCTGCTCCCGCCTTTCTTTTGAACTTCCTCAATGCTTCGCAGACCGCTCCGGCATTCGCCGCGGGCGGCGTTTTCCGATATATTTATTATATGGAAAACCGCTCCGTTTGACAAGGAAAAACGTGATTCTTCAGAAATTCTTCACGCTCCCGCCTTCCCGTACGCACATGGCGGCGGCCACTCCGCCGTCATGAGTGATGCTCAGCAGCAGGCGTTCTCCCCGGGTCCGTTCCGCGGGGACGCCCGTAAGCGCGTATCCGGGGCAGCCGTTTTCGTCATGAACGATTTCCGCCTCGCGTAATTCGAAATCCAGCCCGCCTCCCAGCGCCTTTCCCAGCGCTTCCTTGGCTGCGAACATGCCGGCCAGCGTCTGCGCCGCGCCTTTTCCCCGGCTCCGGACGTAGGCCCCCTCGGCTTCCGTGAAAAAGCGCCGCAGGAAGCGTTCGTCCTCCAGGTTCTTTTCCATGCGCGCGATCTCGCAGACGTCCAGCCCGATTCCCAGAATCATCCGCTTTCCCCTCCTCCGTTCCTTCTCTGTCTATCATATCATAAATCCTCTCCGCTCTCCACTCTCCACTCTTCACTCTCGTCTGATAAAGTTGCACGATCCCTGATTCCCGGGTATAATACAGGCTGATCGAACCCAGAAGGAGGCCAGCCCCATGCTGAATCCCGGTCGGATGATACTATCGCTGCAAAGGGCCATCGGCAAGGCCATTGTCGGCAAGGAAGAAGCGGTTGAATACGCCCTGATCGCCCTGCTGTGCCGGGGCCATGTTCTGATTGAGGACGTGCCGGGTGTCGGCAAAACCACGCTGGCCAGCGCGCTTGCCCGCTCGCTGGACTGCAGTTTCCGCCGGATCCAGTTCACGCCGGACCTGATGCCGTCGGACGTGACCGGTTTCACCCTCGTGAATTTCAAAACCGGAGAGATGGAATATAAGGAAGGCGCGGTCATGAGCCAGATCGTCCTGGCCGACGAAATCAACCGCACCAGTCCCAAGACCCAGGCTGCCCTCCTGGAGGTCATGGAAGAGCATCAGGTGACCGTGGACGGCGTCACCCATCCCCTGCCGGAGCCCTTTATCGTGCTGGCCACCCAGAACCCGGGTGAATTTGTCGGCACCTATCCTCTGCCGGAAGCGCAGGTGGACCGTTTCTTCCTCCGGATTTCCATCGGCTATCCCACCGTGGAACAGGAGATGGACGTGCTGGAGCGCTACTCCGGCCCGGTCCGGCCGATGGCGACCATTGAGCCCGTCTGCACAGCGCAGGATATTCTGGCCATGCAGGAGGAAGTCACCCGGGTTTACTGCTCAGCCGAGGTCCGCTCCTATGTGGCCACCCTGGCAGCCGCCACCCGCAGGGATCCCGCCCTGCAGCTGGGCGCCTCCACCCGCGCCGCCATCGCCCTGATTCACGGCGCCCAGGCCTGCGCCCTGCTGGACGACCGGGATTTCATCCTTCCTGAGGATGTGCAGCATATGTTCCTTCCCGTCCTGGCCCATCGGATGGTGCTTTCCCCCGAAGCCAGAATGAAGGGTGTTCAGACGGAACAGATCCTGCTGACCATTCTGCAGAATACGAATGTGCCGGTGAAGCTATGAAATGCCGTCTTGCGCTTCCCCTGTCCCTGCTTGCCGCAATGCTGGCTGTCGCGTTTGCCACGGGCAGCGAGCTGTTTTATATGCTTTCCATCCTGCTGCTGCTTGCCGGAATCACCGGCTTTTTCAGTGTGCTCTGGGCGTCCGGAACCCTGTCCGTATCCACCCGGATTTCGGAGGATACGGTGCACCGCGGGGAGGATGTGCTGCTGCAGTTTTCCCTGCGGCATAAGGGCAGAATTCCAATTGCTCCGGTTGCCCTGGAGCTGGTTTCCGCGGCCGCGGATTCCCGCGAGATCCGCCTGAAGGATGAACCCGGCCGCCTGCAGACCCTGCAGATGCCCGTACACGCCGCCCATGTGGGTATCTATCCCTCCGGCATCCGCGCCTGCGTGGTGGAGGATCTGCTCGGGCTGTTTTCCCGCCGCGTTCCCATGGACCGGAGCCTTTTCGATCTGACGGTGCTCCCCCGCACTTTTGAGACGAAGCCCCTGGTTCTGTCCCCCGGAGATCCGGGCAGCGAGGCGATGCACCGGGCTACGGAGGATATCAGCGCCCCGTCGGACGTGCGGGCCTATCAGGCCGGGGACGCCATGAAGAAAATACATTGGAAGCTTTCCGTCAAAAAAGGAGAGCTCATGGTACGCAAGTTTGACGAGCCGATTCTCCAGGATGTGCTGATCGTCATGGATTGTTCCCGTCCGCCATCCTGGGGCCATCCGCAGGCGGAAGCTGATCTGCGGGATCTGCTGCTGGAGACCGCCGCTTCCGTTTTCTCCCAGCAGGCCGTGACGGGTCATTCCGTGCGGATGCCGCTGCCCGGCAGCCATCCGGTGGACGTGGAAAAGAGCATGGGGGTTCCCATCGCCTTCCAGTACCTGGCACGGGTGGATTTTTCGGAAACGGACCGTTTTGAACGGGTTCTGATGATGGAGAGCGGCCGGCTGCGGAAGGTCGGCTGTGTCGTGGTGATTTCTGCCCGGCTGAACAGCGCCATGGTGGATCTCATGATCCGTATGCGCCGCATGGGTCCCGCCATTCGCCTGTATCTGGCCACCTTCGCGCCGGACGACGCCAACGTCCGTCCCTTGCTCTCGCGGCTGGAGCAGGCCTCTGTGGAGATCGAAACGCTCACACCCCGCCCGGCATAAATGCCCGCAGTCCGGAGATGTATTGCATAACGATACGTTGTTCCCATATTCAAATATGCTCGGCACAGCATAAATGAAATATATTGAACATAAAACAGGAAAGGAGGAGTGCGCCTGATGGAGAATCTGCGCCGCAAAGGCCTGCACGCGCTGCTTGCGTGGCTGCTTGCCGCCGGGGTTCTGATGCCCGTGCTGGGTATCCTGTTCCGCGGTTTCTCCTCCTGGATGCCCCTCCTGTGGGCCGGCGCGGCCATCCTGCTGCTGGAGGCAGCCTCCTTTCGCCGTTCCTGGGCGATCGCGGCCGGGATCGCCCTGCCGCTGCTCCTCCTTCTCTGGATTGTTGCGCTGGGCGGATATCAACGCCTGTCCGACGTGCTGATTGCCGTCAGTCTCCGGCTGCGGGGGCTTCACTCCGCCCTGCCGCTTGTCCGGGACGACGCGGTTCTGCTGCTTTCCCTGGCGGCGGGGCTGATCGCCTGGCTGGCCGTATTCCCCGGCGCGTCCTATCTCCCGTCCCTTGTGCTGTGTACAGGAACCGTGCTGCTCCTCTGGCTTACCGATTCGCCGGAGCTGATTCCCTGGCTGATTCCCGCGCTGGTCCCGCTGCTGCTCCTGCTGGTGGCGGACCGGCATGAGCAAACACCGTTGTGGCGGGTGCTCCCCTGGGCCGCGCTGCTGACGGCGCTGGCCTTCCTTCTCGCGCCGAAGACGGGCGGGTTCGTCGTGGAGCCGCTGCAGGAGAAAGCAGAGGAAATGCGCAAGGCCATCGCGGACCGTCTCTTCTTTACCGAACCCCGGGATGTATTCTCCCTGTCCTCCGAGGGGTATTATCCGGAGGGACCTTCCCAGCTCGGCGGGAAGCCCGAGATCAGCGAACATTCCGTCATGCAGGTTTCCGCGCCTCGCTCCGTGTATCTTCGCGGCGTTATTCTGAATGAGTATGACGGCCATACCTGGCGGAACACGACCGGAGGCCCGCGTTATCTGTGGCAGTCGCCCCAGACAGCATCCACACGCGCCCGGCTGTTTGATATGAATCTTCCGGCGATTTCCTCCGAAAACGCTCTTCTTACCGCGTATCCGGTCGCGGTTCGGATTCTCAGCGGCGGGTCTTCCACGCTCTTTGTCCCTCAGCGCGTCCGGGAACTGACGCCGGGCGGCGATATGGTTCCGTATTTTTCCAATTCCTCTGAGGTATTCATCACCCGGAATCTGCAGAACGGAGATACGTATGAAATCCTGGCTCCGCTCTTCCGGGCCGGGGATCCCGGCATCGGCACGCTGGTTGCCGCCGCCTCCTCCCTTTCCGATCCGTCCTGGCCGGAGATCGTCAGTCTCTACACAACGTTGCCGTCCCATCTGGAAAAGCCGGTGTATGATCTGGCCACGGAAATTACCGCAGGGCTGACTTCCCCGTATGAAAAAGCGTTCGCACTGCAGTCCTGGCTTTCCCGTAACTGCCGCTATACCCTGGATGTGCCGGATCATCCGGCCAATGTGGATTTTGTTACAAGTTTTCTGTTGGAGACCCGTGCGGGCTACTGCACGTACTTTGCCTCCGCCCTCACGGTCCTCTGCCGGATGGCGGGCCTTCCTGCCCGGTATGTGGAAGGGTATCTGGCGGTGCCGAACGCCGCCGGTGAGGCTGTCGTCAGCGGTCTGGACGCACATGCCTGGACCGAAGTCTGTTTTGAGGGTTTCGGCTGGCTCACCTTTGACGCCACACCGGGTCGGACCACGGAACAGCTTCCCGGGGACGACGCGATCAAAAACGAGCCGGATCCCTCTCCGGCGCCGGTGGAACCGGCCGACGCTGAACCGCAGGAATCGGAAGAGCAGCCGGAGGAGCAGGAAACAGACTCGTCCGCTTCCGCGGAAAGCGATCCGCCCGCCGCGCCGCCCGCCGCCTCTTCCTTCCCGATCTGGATACTCCTTCTGCTTCTGCCAGCGGCGCTGATCGTCCGGGGCATCTGGACTTCTCCTTCTCTGCGCGCGAAAAGAGCCTCCGCGGAGGAGGCTCGTCTGGAAATCTGGTTCAGAGAGCTGGCGGCCGCCCTGGCCGCGGAAGGTTTTGTCCGGAATTCCGGGGAAACTGTCATTTCTTTCACCCAGCGGGTAGACCGCACCGGCCGCTTCTCCGAGGCGCTGGGCACCGTGGGTGAATGCGTGTCCCTGGTTCGCTATTCCACCGCCTCCTGCACGCCGGGCGACACTGCCCTGCTGGAAACGGCAGCCCGTGGCGTGCGGAAGGAACTGGCTCCCCCCGCGAGGCTGAAGTACTGGCTGCGCAGGCTGTTTATGCCTGCTGCCCGCCGCATACGGCTGTAAACAGGGCGACCTTCGGCTGGCAGGCCAGATCTCCCGCGGTCACGCGCAGGCACGGCAGGCCCAGGCTGATATCGTCCTTTTCATATCCCTTCAGGAATTCTTCGGGACCGGAAATCGGCCAGTCCCGGTTATATTCAGTCTTGTAGTGCATGGGCAGCACCACCCGGGCGCCGAGCTGCCGCGCGGTCTTCAGCGCCAGCGCCGCGTCGATGGTAAAGAAGCCTCCCACCGGAATCATCAGGATATCCGGGTTCTTCAGCTGTTCCGCCTGCTCGTCGGTCAGCGCGTCTCCCAGGTCGCCCAGATGAACCACGCGCAGCCCTTCGGTTTCCAGCAGGAACAGCAGGGTTTCTCCCCGTTTCGCGCCCTGCTCGTTATCATGGTATCCTTTCAGCGCCGTCACCCGGATATCCGAGTCCAGCGTATAGGTGCCTGCCTTGTCGATAACCCTGGGATTTCCCTTCAGGGTTTCCACCGCGTTGTGGTCGTGATGCTGATGGCTCACCAGCACGGCGTCCGCCGTAAGCTCCGGAACAGGATATCCGCAGCTCGCGTCGTAGGGATCGGTCACGATCCGGCAGCCGCTCTCGGTTTCAATCAGGAATTCCGCATGTCCCACATGTCGAATCAGCATTTTTCCTTCCTCCCATAGCAACAGTTTCTTGAATTACGCTTCACATGTAAAAAAAGAATCGTCCAGATCCGGCAGCAGCACTCCGGTACGCAGCCGTACGGCCCATTCCGTGTGCAACTGCGCGCACGCCTTTTCATAGGCTTCCGGGCCCGCTT
Source organism: uncultured Clostridia bacterium (assembly GCA_946413245.1). GTDB lineage: Bacteria > Bacillota > Clostridia > Christensenellales > Aristaeellaceae > Aristaeella. The sequence goes on along the minus strand of CAMKJS010000033.1, from coordinate 16,661 downwards.
CCCCGGCTTTGATCAGCCGCCGCGCCGCGGCAGCCGCGGCCTCTTCCGCCTCCGGCGAAGGCACAGCCGGCCGATGTCTCCGAAGCAGGTGCAGCAGGCAGGCTGCCTCCGGTCCGTAAGGGCCGCGGAATCCGCCCGCCGGTTGCCGGCGAACCGCCTTGTCCAGCTCGATCCAGCCAGCTTCCTGGCGGGCGGTCCAGCCCGCGTTTCCGGCGGCCCGCAGAAACGCTTCCACCGTTTCAGCCTCCGCCGCGGCAGGCAGATCCGTGGCATAGAGCGCGTCGTCCCGCAGACTCCTCCGCAGGGCCGGCGGACGGACGGAACGTGCCGTGTCCAGCAGTTCCTTCAGTTCGGTGCGCAGCTCATTCATGCCCAGGATCCTCACCACAGGCGCAGCGGAGATCCTTCCAGCAGGGTCGCCAGCAGGGAATCCGCCTTTTCCATCGTCTGAATCTGATCGCTGTCCATTCCGTCCGGCGCCGGCCGGCTGGCGCTCAGGCAGCGGTAGTAATACTTTCCGTCCTGTTTGTAGCGCCAAGTGTAGAGAGGCGTATATCCGGCGTCCTCCAGCCGTACCCCGTTTCCGTCCCGTGCGAAACTCACGTGAAGCAGGATTCCCGCCATGCGGTTCATCCGGGTCCGGTTGTCGCTCAGCAGGGTTCCGAGACTGTACACGCACAAGGTCTTCCGTCCGCTACCGTCGGTGGCCTCCAGCCATTCCGCCTTGTGGGCGACTCTGCTGCCGTTGCCGACAATCAGGTCCGCACCCGCGTCCGCAATTGCCCTGGCCAGGGTAATCTGATTTTTATCCGGGCTTTTCGTCCCATCCTTGCCCCAGTTCAGGAATACGATCACTGCCGCGGCACCTTCCTTCCGTGCCTGCCGGATATCCTCCGCGATCCGTTCCGCGTCCGCTTCCGGAACCAGTCCTGAAAGACCTTTTTTGTTCATATTCTTCCGGGTCTGAGAAGACACGGTGGCTGTATACTGCGCCATCGCCACCCGGATCCCGTTCACTTCCTGCGTCTGCCAGGCGGAGTCCGCCGCATCCCCGAGCGCTCCCAGAGGCGTGATCTCCCGTTTCTGCAGGGCTGTCCGGGTTGCCGCGATGCCGGTGCCTTCCCGGTCGAATATCCGTGCGAAGCCGCAGAGTACCGTATTGAATCCGGCGGTCCGCAACATGTCCGCCGCGTTCTCCGGAACCACCGTTTTGGTGATTTTGCCGCTGTCGTCCAGAATGTTTTCCAGAAACACCGCACTGATATCCGCAGCGGTTTCCTCCGCCAGCAGCGCGGTTACGTCTGAGAAATCATATTTTTTGGAATCCGTGGAGTAGCAGCTCTTCCGGATATTTTCTTCCACTGCCAGGGTTCCGCCCACTGTCAGCGTAAAGCGGCCCTCCTTCGGCGCTTCGGTCTCCTTCGGTTCCTTTCCGGCCCGGGCTGCCCCGCTGTTCGCCGGCTGCGGGCTTGTCACGGTCCCTTCCTGCGAAGTAATCAGGATATCCTCCTCATCCTTCGACACGGCGGTGCTGCCGATTTTCAGGATGCTCCGGGATGTCTTCACGATATCGATGTTCCCGCCGGAAAGCCTGAACAGCATCCACAGCGTTCCGCCCAGGGTCAGCATCATCATGGTCAGCGCGATCACCGTTCCCGCGGCGATTCCCCGTCTTCTTCCGGGACGCATCAGGCTCCTCCTTTCCGGTCTTCATCCTCTGATCGTTCTGCCGTCAGATCCGGCGGCACCTGTTTACATGGTTTCAAAAGAACGAATTTGGAATCCAAATTCGTTTCAGCAGATTGTGTTTCCGGTTTACTGCGCCAGGATCGCCGCCAGAATAACGGACAGAATCATCACCCCGGCCACTACGATGGCGATAATCTGCACCATCTTCTTTTTCCGGTCCGCTTTCGTGCTTGTCATGCTTTTTCATCCTCCGTTCAAGTATATCTTTTCTGATAAAACCAGATAAAACTGACCGCTGTCCGTTAACCGCCGGCTGCCCTGAACCGGCACAGTTCCCGCAGGCCGCAGTCCGCACACAGGGGCCGCTGCGCCTTGCACACCCGCCTTCCGTGCCAGATCAGCCAGTGATGTGCCTTTCCCCATTTTTCCCGGGGAATCAGCCGGGTCATCTGGCGTTCAGTTTCCTCCACCGTATCCGCCTTGCAAAGGCCCAGCCGGTTGCTGACGCGGAACACATGGGTATCCACCGCGAAAGCCGGAATCCCGAAAGCGTTGGACAGCACCACGTTCGCTGTTTTCCTTCCGACTCCCGGCAGCGCGGTCAGTGCCTCCATCGTATCCTGCACTTTTCCGCCGTGCTGGTCCCGGATCATACGGCATGCGGCGATGATGTTCCCCGCTTTGGATTTAAACCCGCAGCTCTTCACCATGGGATACAGATCCTCTTCCCGGGCTTCCGCCATGGCATTCGCGTCCGGATAGCGGGCGAAAACCGCGGGCGTCACCTTGTTCACCTGCTGATCCGTGCACTGGGCCGAAAGGATCGTGGCCACCAGTGTTTCATAGGGGTTGGTGAAATGCAGCTCCGGTCCTGCTTCCGGATACATCTCCTCCAGCTTTTCCAGGATCTTCATCTTCTGTTCGCGGTTCATTTTCAGCTCCTGTACTCACTTCGTCACCGTATAGATCACGACCGCCGCAGCGCCGATTACGGTCAGAATCACCAGTGTAATAATGTTCTTCCTGGTAAATTGCAGCCGGGAAATATCGCTGACCACATAGCCCTGGCTTTTGAGCGGGGGAACCAGGGCCCGCAGGAACAGCACCAGCAATACCGATTCGATGGGAAACATCACCAGATTCTTGATCATGCGCGGAAGATTGAAAATCTTGTAGCTCTTTCCCAGCATCATCTGGTAATACAGAACCATAACGGGCGTCTGCAGTACGATGTTGACAAAGAAGTCGATGCAGAACCGCGACAGAATGACCCGTGTCACGGAAATCCGCGTCCGGTAAAAAAACAGCGCGAAGATCAGGGAGCCCGCGATTTCGATAAAAATGAACGGAAAAAAGTAGGGGCCCGACGGAAAAAGCAGGCAGCCCAGCGTGTCCGATACGGCGGCGCCGGCAATGGCTACCACCGGCCCGAAAGTCATCGCGCCCAGCGCGTTCACCAGAAAGCCGATTCCGATTTTCAGATCCGCGGCGATCGGAATACTGACGGATTTCAGCGCTACCCGCAGGGCGATCATCAGCGCGGCGAAAATCAGGGTTTTTGTGTTCCGAAGCTCGACTGCTGCCAGCTTCCAGTACGCTTTGCTGAAGGGAGTATCAAACAGCTGATTTGAATTCTTCTGCATGGAAAAAGCCTCCTGTCATCATGGTCGTTTTGCATGATTCGCAGAGGCTTTTGCTGTAAATAGCAGCGGGATGCGCGTTCACCACCGCACAGGGATGACCCTGTTTCGTTTCATGACAACTCCCCGTTCATGAACACTTGACGCGGTAAACGCTACTCTGCCTTTACGAATCCATCCCTTTTCAGGGCAGTTTACTTTGCCTGAATATATCCTTTCCGGCACAGCAGTTCGGCGGTCAGAATGCCGCCGCCCGCGGCGCCGCGGATGGTATTGTGGCTCAGGCACACAAAGCGCCAGTCAAATATTTTATCTTCCCGGAGCCGGCCGATGCTGACGCCGAATCCGTTCTGAAAATCCCGGTCCAGCCGTGTCTGCGGCCGGGTGGGATCCTCGAAATACTGCAGGAAGGGCTTCGGCGCGCTGGGCAGTTCCAGACGCTGCGCTTCCGTCTCATAGCTGTTCCAGCGGGAAAGGATCTCCTCCTTCGTCACTTTCTCGCGGAAGCTGACAGACACCGCAGCCATATGGCCGTCGCTGGCGGCCACCCGCAGGCACTGGGCGCTGATCACGGGTTTTTCCGCGTTCACGATCACAAGGCCGTTTCCACGGTCCTCCACGCGGCCCCACAGCTTCAGGGGCTCCTGCTCGCTCTTCTCGTCCTCGCCGCCGATATAGGGGATCACGTTATCCACCATTTCAGGCCAGGTACGGAAGGTTTTCCCCGCGCCGCTGATCGCCTGATACGTACATACGCTGACCTTTTCCGGACCGTAGTCCAGCAGCGGGGTCAGGGCCGGCACGTAGCTCTGGATGGAGCAGTTCGGCTTCACGGCGATAAACCCGTACTTGCTTCCCAGACGCCTGCGCTGGGTGTCGATCACCGCCAGATGCGCCGCGTTGATTTCCGGCACCACCATGGGCACGTCCTCGATTCCGCGGCACGCGCTGTTGTTGCTCACCACGGGGATTTCATGCTTCGCGTAGTTTTCCTCCATGGCGCGGATTTCGTCCTTCTTCATGTCCACAGCGCAGAAAACGAAATCCACCTTTTCCGCCACCGCGTCCACGTCTGCGGCGTCCATCACGGTCAGGTCCGCGGCGTTTTCGGGAATCGGCCAGTCAAACGCCCAACGATCGCCCACCGCTTCCCGGTAGGTTTTCCCGGCGCTGCGGGCGGATGCCGCCACACACGTCACCTTAAACCACGGATGATCCTTCAGCAGGGAAAGAAAGCGCTGACCCACCATGCCTGTCGCGCCGATCACGCCGACGCGGTATTGCTGGTTCATATCTTTATTCCTCCAATCCATGTTCAGGTTTGTTAGCTTGAAACCGAAGGTCCAGGGCGAAGCTCTGACAACCGCCAGTGGCGGAATTCTTATCAGAGCTTAGGTCAACCGAAAAGGAGTAATCTCCACTGTGTGGAGTTACGACTATTGAGGTTGCGGATCGATCGGAAAGCCCTTATCCCTTCTCACATATGCGCCGAAGGTCCAGGGCGATCGGAAAGCCCTGGTCGCGTCCGCAGACGCGAAACCTATCAAAAATATTTCTGTCTGGTTTTGTACAAATCATTGCAATCAATGTTTGAACAAAACCAGTCCGCTGGTCCCATGCATCTGCGTCACCTGATCCATGGTCTCATACCCGTAATACTCCAGAACAGCGTTCAGCTCGTTGATCACGCTTCTGATTCCGTTGTAGGTTTCCTTCAGCGTCAGGGCGTTGTTGTTGTCCTTATCTGCTTCCATATGCCCGTTATACGTTCCGGAAGGATAATCGCAGCCCATGGACAGAACCATTCCGTAGGTGAACGCGCCGCAGGCATAATCGTCAATTTTCAGATCGGTAGAAGTCATCCCATGCTCGCAGGCCGCCAGCACCGCGAATTTGGAGCCCAGCAGCTCGCCGCTGTTGCTGTACAGGTTCTCGTCGTAATAGTTGAAAGCGCTCATCACCTTGCCGGTGAAGTTTCTGGAAGAACCGTTGTTGGAATTCAGACTTCCGTTCTCGTAGATATAGGATCCGCTGCCGCAGGAGTCCAGCAGCACGATAACTTTGCCGGGGCATACGCTCTTCAGTGTCTTCGCCAGGGTGGTCGGCTTCAGGAAGTCGGAGTATCCGTCGCAGTTGATCCCTACCAGGGAACCGCCGCTGGCTCCGGTGCTGTCGTCCCCGTGACCCGAATAATAGAACAGGCAGATGTCGTCCTTGGTGGCATCCTTGAAAGCTTTTTTGATCGCGGAGACCATTCCGTTTGCCGTCAGGCCCTTCTTGACCGTGATCTTCCAGTTCTGACTCAGCCCGCCCAGTGCGGCTTTAAACGCTTTCAGGTCGTACGCGACGCCGGCCAGCTTCTGCTGGTAAACGTATTCCTGTCCGTTGCCGATCAGCAGCGCGTAATACTTGGCTTTCGAGGAGATTTCCTCCTCTTCTTCCTCTTCTTCCTCTGTCTTTTTCTTCTTCACTTCGATGGTAATCACGTCCAGCTCCCGGGAGCCGTCCACGCTGCTGCAGGTGATGGTCGCCTCGCCGACCTTCAGGGCGGTTACCTTTCCGGAGGAGGACACCTTCAGCACCTTCGTGTTGCTGCTCTTCCAGACAAAACTCTGCGCGGCGCCGGAAGGCAGAGCCTTAGCCTTCAGGGTCATGGTCTTCTTCCCGCTCAGATACAGGGTGTCCTGCGGCGCGGTAATCTTCACGCTGGTCGTTTTCTTCGTTACAGTAATCTTCCAGACCTTCTTCACGGTCGAATCAGCCTTGGAAACCGCGGTGATTTTCACGGTTCCCTTCTTCAGGCCTGTCACCTTGCCGCCATCCACCGTGGCGATCTTTTTATCGCTGGTTTTCCAGGTCAGCTTCTGGCTGGCGCTTTCCGGCAGCACGGTCGCACGCAGTTTAATCGCGCATCCGATACCAACATAGTGAGATCCCGAAATTGTAATCTCTCTCGGGGCGGCGTTCTGTACAGCGGCAGTCTTTTCGGCCGCTCCTTTTTCCGCGGTGGCCGGAACGACGGCCAGGCAGGACAGAAGCAGCGCTAGAATCATCAGTACGGAGAGGATACGTTTCTTCATGGATTTCAGCCTCCTTTGATCAGTCGAAACCATAATCAGTCTAAACTATATAATTTTATCACGCGGCTCACGGGCGTGTCAATGTGCCGCCGCATCTTTCGGCGCCGTCCCGGATTCAGGCTGAGCGCTTTTGTCGGAAGCCCTCTTCTTCCATTTTCCCGAGAGCAGGTATCCGCTGCCGATCAGGAACGGAACCAGCCCGGACAACGCATTGCCGTACCAGAATTCGCGGATGCCCATGCCCAGCGTCACGCCCAGCAGCAGGGAAAGGCCGATCCGGCAGAACAGGCCGTCCAGCAGGGCCACCAGCAGGTTCAGGCGGGAATTGCCGGAGCCGTTGATCAGGGCAAAGCTGGCCGGACGCAGCGTGCAGCCCAGATACTGCACCATGGCCACAGGGATGTAGGTGATGGCCATGGCCAGCACCGCCGGATCACTCGAAAACAAACCGAACAGCCATTCCGGCTTAAAGCCGGTAATCAGGGCGAATATCGCGGAAGGAATCGCCACGATCCACAGCGCGTGGCCCACCACTTTCGGAACGCGCTCCGTCTTTCCCGCTCCCAGCGCCTGGGAAACCATCGCGCCTCCGGCGGAAGAGATGGACTGGGAGACCACACCGATCATGTTCTCCAGTTTCCGGGCTATGCCCGTCACCGCTACCGCCACTGTGCCGTAGGTGTTCACATAGGAATTCACGAACAACATGGAGAACGTGATAGCCGCTGACTGAAGCACCATTGGAATGCCCAGGGCAAGCAGCGGTCTGATCACCGTTCCGTAAATCCGGAAATGCGCGGGCCTGAAGTCGAAATGAATCTGCTCCCGGTTTCTGTACAGCAGCCGGATCGCGAAAAGGAAGCTCACAGCCTGCCCGATAACGGTCGCCAGCGCTGCTCCCTGGGGCCCCATTCCCAGACCTCCCACAAAGGCCACGTCCAGCACCGCGTTGATCACCGAGGCGATGGCGATGAACATGAAGGGATGCTTTGAGTCCCCCATCCCGCGGAGAATGGCGGACACCAGATTGTAGCCGTAGATAAACACCACGCCATATACGCAGGTGATGCTGTACTGCCGGGTATATTCCCAGATCTCCTCCGGTGTGTTCAGCCAGTGAATAATCCCCCGGTAGGTAAACAGGAAGACGATCATGATCACTACGGCCAGGCTCATCAGCAGCGTGAAAAGCGTTCCCACCATTTCACCGATCAGGTCCTTCCTGTTCTCTCCCACGTAGCGGGAAATCAGGATCTGCCCGGCATTGGAGAAGCCCATGGCCACGAACGTGATCAGCATCAGCACTTCCCCGCCGATGGATACGGCGGAAAGGCCCTCCGTCCCCACGAACCGGCCCACTACAATCATATCCACCATATTGTAGACCATTTGCAGCAGCCCGGATAAAAACAGCGGCAGCGCAAAGCTGATGAGCGTTTTCGGCACGCTTCCGGTGGTCAGATCCCGGATAATTCCTTTCCGTTGCGTCATACAGCAGTTACTCCTTTTCTTCCCTGCACAGATCCATACAGCCATTCAGTCTCGTCAGCGATCGTCTTCCACACGCCTGGAACCGCTCCACTCCGCGGCGTAGCTTCCTTCCGGAGCGATAAAGGATATTGTGTCCGAACAGGAAACAAACGCGTTCCCGGCAATTCTCCTGACGCTTTCCGGCAGCGTCACTTTCTCCAGCTTCGTACACAGGGCAAAAGCATATTCTTCTATCACCTCTATCCCATCCGGGATTGTGATTTCCCTGACGCACTGAGAACATGAAAACGCTGCGCCGGAAATGCCGGATACTTTCAGCCCGTCCATTTCCGAAGGGATTGAAAGCACTTCATCACTGCCGTACCATCTGGTGATATGAATCGTTCCGTCCCGTTCAATTTTGTACGCGTAATCACCGGACCTGCCGGCCTCATAACGATCCGTTTCGGCTGAAGGCGTATAGTAAACCGTCTTGATGCCGTTCTCATTGGCATATATTTCCGACGGGCTTCCTTCCACCACAGACAGGGTAACGGCATCTCATTCATGAAACGCATCGCTTCCTATATCGGATAAGCCGTACGGCATCATGACAGATTCGAGCGTTTCACACTGGCTGAAGGCTCTCTGGCCAAGCGTCTGCAGTCCTGCGGGAAGAACAATTTCCCGTAAACCGGTACAACTGCTGAAGGCATATTGATCAATCATCGTGACTGTTTCCGGAATATCGATTCGTTCCAGCGAACAGCAGCGGCTGAACGATGACGCTCCGATCCTGTTCAGCCTGTCCGGCAGAATAATATCTTTTAAAGCGGTACATGATTCAAAAGTATTCTCTTCTATTGCCGTAATGCTGTCCGGTATTTCAAACCGGGTAATCTTACTGCAGTTTGAGAATGCGCCCTTTCCAATAACGGAAACGCTTTCAGGAATCGTGATTGTTCGCAGACTGTAATTGCTCCAGAAAGCATAGGCCCCTATTTCAGTTACTCCCTCGGGTATTTCAAAAAAATCGTTTTCTCCCCGGACAGGATAATAAACAAGTCTGCCCGTTCCGCGTTCATACAATACGTCGTTCAGGAAAGTCAGAACAGGATGACTGTCTGATATACGGATGAAGGAGAGCGATCTGCAACTGCAGAAAGGATTCTCCCCCATGGATATGATGCTGTCCGGAAGGGTTATTTCCGTCAGGGCATCGCAGCGGCCGAAACAGCCGTCACCCAGTGAAAGAGTCCCTTCAGGCAATGTGATGGCGGTCAGTGCGTCGCAAAAATAAAAACAGTATTCCCCGATCGTCTGCAGCGCGGAAGGCCATGTAATATCCGCTAACCTTTTGCAGCCGTAAAAAGCCTCATTCCCGATCGTGGTCACACCGTCCGGAATGACGACGTTGTCCAGATTCTTGTCACTGTTAAACAGCGATTCACTGATTTCCGTCAATCCAGCCGGCAGCGTAACATTCCGCAGTTTTATACAGCCATGGAAAGAGCCTTTTCCTATGGACGCAACAGACTCGGGGATTATCATGGAGACAATTTCCTTACAGTAATAGAAAGCTCTATCCCCTATGGTTGTAAGGGCCGGCGAAAGGCTGACTGTCGTCAATCCTTCACAGTATGCAAAACAAGAATCGTCCAATACCGTAACCGTAGCAGGCAGTTCGACGGATTTCAGGCTGCGGCAGTTGTTGAACGCGGATACGCCGACTTTTTCCAATCCCTCAGACAAGGTAACATGGACCAGGCTTTCACATTCACAAAAGCAGTATTTATTGATTTCCCGAATACCCGCCGGAATCGTCAGGCTCTGCAGGCTGTTGCACCTGTAAAAGGCACTTTTACCCAATGAAACAAGACCGCCCGGAAGTTCTGCCGCAAGCAGGTTGTCACAGTTTTTAAACGCAAAGTCACCGATCGCGGTTACCGTTTCCGGAATCGTAATGCTTGTCATGCTGACACAATCGTAAAAAGCTCTTTCCCCAATCGATTCGATTCCCTCCGGAATGGTTACGGAAAGAATGCTTCCATTGCCGCAAAAAGCTTTATATCCAAGTGCGATCACTTTCAGATGATCCAGCTCTTCCGGTATTTTCACTGTTTCATCATGGCCGAGATAAGAAACCAATTCTATCGTATTGTCGTCAAGATATCTGTATTCCCAGTCGCCGGACGTAACGCTGTCTGCCGCGTATGATACGCATATAATCAAAACCAACAGAAGAAACACGATGATCCCGATCCGCCGTTTCATCAGCCATTCCTCACTTTCCGGTTCATGCTTATGCCGATTCACCGCAAAGACAGAATAGCAAAAAAACGCTGTTATAGCAATGACGAACGCAATATTTGCCTGTCATTCGCCGGATTTTGCTTATCCGAAAGCGATCACCGTATACAGTCCGGCATTCCGGAGAATCATCTTTGTTATTTCGCCTTCCCGGCTGATCTCATACGCCGGCACCGGATCGCCTTCCGGCACCAGGATATCCGGCGCCCCGCTGACGTCCCGGATCGTCAGCTCCAGCCTTTTAATCGGAAGGATCCGGTCGGTCTGTTCGTCATAGTGATAATTCAGCACATGGATCCAGGTCTTTCCATCCTTGTCGTACCGCTGGATACCGGTCTTCTCAGCCCGGCATTCCACGGGAGCAATACCGGCATACAATGCTTCAAAGGCTTCCATAAAGCGCGGAACGTCTTCTTCCTTGTCTCCCCCGACGGAAACAAAGACAGCGTTGCCGGTCTTCTCCAGGTCACCCGTCAGGGCGAATCCTTCCGCCAGTCTGCCGGAAACCAGCACTCTTCCCCCGCCTTGTGCGTATCCGAACAGGATACGCTGCTGATTCTCCGTGAGAACCGGGCAGTCCGGCACAACGACCAGCGGATACCCTTCCAGCTGGGCCGCCGTCAGGTCGTCCGCGCGGAAATCCCCGTCCGGCAGCATTACCACGTCATACTGCGCGTTGACCGCGCTCATCGCCCGGATCACATCCCAGAACGGCACGGGCTTCAGGTCCGGATCCAGCCACTCCGACGCCGTCGCGTCCAGCAGCGTGTCATAGGCGTCCTGCATGCCGTTGGCCCCGCTGCCTTTCTGGGAATCCCGCCAGTAGTAGCTGCCGTAGGAATACAGCACGGCCGCGCCCCGGGATTTTGTCCGGGGGTAACACTCCTCGTGGGCCGCCAGAAAATCCTGCACGCCGGCAGTCAGCGATCTCGGCGCCCAGAAAGCGTCCTTGATCGTGTTGCCCATCCAGCAGCCGTACGGAACCGACATATTGCAGCCGTACACGGAAGCCTCCAGCAGGAAAATCCGGTACAGGTCATACCCTTTCCCCCGGTCCATCATTTCCAGCAGACGCGGAATGATGCCGCCGTACGGGTTTTCCGCGATAATAACCGGTTTCCCGCCCGCGAACCCGGCACAGTACCGGTAATAATACGGCTGGCGGAACAGGGTGTGTTCCATCTCGGTAATCACGATATCCACCTTGTTTTCGATCGGATAATAGGCAGGCTGCATATTGTAAAAGTTGCCGGAAACCATCAGCTTCCGCCCGTATTTCTCCATCGCGTACCGGCGGGCATAATCCGCCAGCTCCGTAAAGTACCGGCGAACCTGCCGCACCTGGAACTCCCAGTAGTCACGGTAAAAAGGCGCGCCTTCCGGATAGCTGCAGCCATGCGCTTTCAGGTATTCTCCATAGTGAAAGGAGTCCAGGCTGATCCCTTCCCATTCCGTTCCGAGCCTTCCTGTCGCTTTCCGCTCCTTCAGATATTCGGTAAACTGTTTCATGCAGCTTTTGCAGAAGCATCCGCCTGAGCTCATGGACGTCATGGGCAGCTCGCACTCGTCCAGCTGGATTCCAGGCACCCCGGCGTCGATCTGGATCTCCATAATCTTCTTCAGATATCCGCGCCAGACCGGATTGTTCCGACACATCTGATAGCAGGTTTCCTGATGCCCTTTGACCTCCACCCATTGGGCATGGATCGGATTCCCGAAACGGTCCCTGGTGCAGCATTCCTCCCACAGGTCCGTCACAGGGTTTCCGTCCTCGTCCCGGATCCCGTCAGGATAGTAGTCCTTCAGGCTTGTCGGGAAAGCGTCCGGATAATCGTCCCGGCTGAATTCCCGCAGGCCGTACCAGCCGTGATCTTCTTTTTCCTCTGCCCGCAGATTCATTCGGATAATCTGTCCCTGTTCGTCCACGACAGCCGGGTATTCCCAGCCCTGGACCTCGAAGACGATGCCGAACAGACGAATTCCCCGGCGGTTGCACGCCGCGATAAACTCGCTGTCGTTCATATAACCGTAGATCTGCATCCGCGGATCCACCGGGCCGAAGGCTTCGTGCGCCAGATACGGCAGGCTGATGCTGCCGCCGCCCAGGCCGGCCCAGGCCAGCACCGTCCCGTGATACTTTTCCAAATCCTCCAGCATCTGCGCGCTGCGCGGCGGCAGGCTCGGATGATAACAGAAATTGTGTTTGAACCATCCGTCAAAATAGATTCCCCGCTCCATCTTCTTTCCTCCGTTTGCTGTCTGATTCGTGCTGTCTTATGCTATTTTACTCCTTGAAGTGTGCTCTAATACAACCATTTTTTTGTTGAATGCCCGATAAATCCGGATTCTTCTTGCTGTATGCGTTTTTTTGCAGATTCCGCTTCCCCGTTCCCGCCGGATTGTGATACAATACCAATCAGCAAGAGATATCCCCGGCAAAAAAGCCGGACAAAAAGATGGGAGATGACAATTGTGAAAAAACGCATCTGTTTCCTGCTCATCCTTCTTCTGATCACTGCTCTTTTCAGCGTTCAGGACGCCTGCGCGGACGAGCCTTTCAGAATCACGTTTTCCTCAACGTCTGTAGAGGCCGGGAGCTCGTCGACCGCGACGATCGAAACACTGGACCCGAACGTGACCGTCCTGATCATGCACTGGTGTGAAAACCTGATCGGTTTCAATGACGAAGACAGCGGATCCTGGGGCGGCGGAGGCTTCTCTTTCGATTCTGAAACTAATACGGCCACTTTCAGGGCCACATCCAACTGGGAGGGATGGTTCAGAATAACATATCAGGACAAGGACGGGCAGGAGCAGGCATTCGAAAGCGAAAGGATTCAGATTACAAACGGTGCTTTCGCGTATTATGATACGCCCGCTGTCAGCGAATATGTTCCTGTTGACGGAACCTATACGGTCACCTACACCGTCAAAAAAGGCGCCTGGGATACACTGGATGCCCAGCCCTGGTGGTGGGTCTTCACGAGTGATGACAACTATATCATGAACGATCCCAAAATAGAGCTCACAGAGGATAAAACCACCTTTACAGCAACCTTCACCCCTCCCGAGGATGCAATCGGCTTTGATTTCGGTCTTACACTGTATAGTGAATATTCTCATGTGTTCCATGATAATTACGGTGTGGGGCATCCTGTAACCAGGCCTGAACTGTGGTCTGAACCGCATTATTACTGGAGCGAAGACAACAGCACGGTGGATGCGGTCCGGGAATATGACAGTGAGCGTACCACCGGATACGGGACCCAGATCCGGGAAACCGCTGAAACCACTTCCGAAACGATCCCCGCCACCGAAACAGAGGACGGGAAAATTATCTATACCGCGGAATTCAAGAGAGCAGAATTTGAAACGCAGACGAAGGAAGTCGTAATCCCCGCTCTGGGGCATACGCTGACCGCCCATCCGGAAGTGGAAGCGACCTGTACCGAGCCCGGAACGGAAGCATACTGGTCCTGCGATGTCTGCGGCAAACTGTTCAGCGATGACGAAGCGACCGTAGAAATCGAGGCGCCTGTCGTCATTCCTGCCGCGGGGCACACGGAAGTCGTTGACCCGGAGGTTCCCGCGACACCTTTGAAAGCAGGCCGTACAGAAGGCAAGCACTGCTCCGTTTGCGGCAAAACGCTGGTGAAGCAGAAAAAGATCCCGATCATCAAAGGAAAATACAAAGCGCCTGACGGAACCGTCTATGATGTCAATAAGACCTCCGCGGCGTATAAGAAGCCCGCCAAATCCTCCGCCAGCATTACCATCCCGGATACCATCGACATCGGCGGTGTGACGGTGAAGATCACATCCATCGCGGATAAAGCCTTCTGTAAGGACAAGAAGCTGAAGACCGTCACCATCGGGAAGAATGTGAAATCGATCGGGAAAAGTGCCTTTGAATCCTGCACAGCCCTGAGCACGGTCAAGGGCGGGGCCAATGTGACCACTGTCATGAACAGTGCTTTCCAGTACTGCAGAAAGCTGAGCGATTTCCCGAAGCTGAGCAAGCTTCAGAAAATCGGGGATAACGCCTTCAAATCCTGCACAGCGGTCAGGAGCTTCACCATCGGTTCAAAAGTATCCGCCATCGGCAGGAACGCCTTCAACGGATGTAAAGCGCTGAAAGCAATCACGATCGATTCCAAAAAGCTCACGGAAAAGGCTGTCGGCGCCAACGCTTTCAAGGGCATCAACAGCAAGGCCACAATCAAGTGCCCGAAGAGCAAGCTCAAGGCATATGAGAAGCTGCTGCTGAACCGCGGCGTTCCGAAGACAGCGACCATCCAGTAACCAAAACGCAGAAAGAAAGTCCCTGCAGCCGCGCAGGGACTTTCTTTCTGCTCATTAACCGCCGTATATTGTTTATCCGGCACGTTTACTTTGTCTTCTTATTCTTGATCGCTGACCAGGCCGAATAGTACTTTTTCCCGTTCACGGTTTTGTAGGCGCGGATCCGGACATAGTAGGTCTTCTTCGCCTGCAGTTTCTTCAGCACCGTCTTGGTCGTTGCCGCTTTCTTGATGATTATAGATTCCTTGTCTTTAAAGTCCTTCTTCAGGCTGTATTCAATCTCATATCCGGTGATCCCGCTTCCCTTGCTCCACTTGACCGTAAGCTCTTTCTTCCCGGCTGTCAGGGAAGAAAGCTTCACAGCCTTGGGAACAATATCGAATTTGACAGTTTTCTTGCCGGTGTAGTTACCCTTGCCGGCAATCGTGACAGTAGCTTTGCCGATTTTCTTGTTGTTCTTGTAGGCAACGATGTAGTCCTTGTCTTTGGTCAGTTTCTTATTGTTGTATTTGACCGTGACAGTGGGTTTGATGGCTTTCCCGGTATATGTCTGGGCTTTGATGGCAGTGACCTTGGCTTTGCTGATGTCTTCCGGTTCGGGCTTGGGTTCATCGGTAATAACCTGAACCTTCTTGTCAACATAAAGCAGTCTGTCGACCGTTCCGTCGCCGTCCGTATCGCGTTCCCACACCAGCAGGTCTTCCTGCTCCGTCGGTTCGGTTTCCTTCACAAGGGTATTGATCAGCGTGGCTTTGGAAACATCCAGCTTTTTCATTTTGTTGGATGCGCAGCCGAGCATCGTCAGTTCCGTGTTTTTGCCGATATCCAGCGATTTTAACGCATTGTAACTGCATTCGAGCGTTCTCAGCTTTGTGTTTTTTCGGATGTCCAGCGTTTTCAGCTTGTTGGAGCGGCAGCCGAGATCTGTCAGCGCCGTATTCCTGCTCACGTCCAGAGCCGTCAGCTGATTTTCGTCACAATAGAGCATTTCCAGCGCTGTATTGCCGCTTACATCCAGCGCTGTCAGCTGATTGGTCTTGCATCCGAGAATGGTCAGTTCCGTATTCTTGCTCAGATCCAGCGTAGTCAGCTCGTTCTGGTGGCAGACGAGCTCCTGCAGGGCTGCGAAGAATTCAATTCCCTGCAGGCTGGATATGGATTTCGAACTGCAGTCGATTTTTGTAACCGCGGCGATTTCCTCATCGCTCAGATACCCGTTCCCGTCCTGGTCGAAGTCTGCCAGGACGCTTCGGAAGTTCTCATCCGGGAAGTTCGTTTCGTCCATTACAATGTCTGTCGGTTCCGAAACAGGTATGACCGGAACTTTGATCCCCAGTTCGGCGCAAAAATCATTCAGCGTTTTCTGATAGCCGTATAAGCCCATTCGGTCTTCAGCGGCAATCTCATCGCTCTCCGCTTCCTGCAGCATCAGGGTCACAACGCAGTCATATTCCTTAAGCTTTTCTGCTTCAGAAGCTTTCATACAATAATACTCATGTTCGAGCTGGCCGGTCATCGCGCCAAATATCGGGCTCGCGGTAGTCTCATAAATCCGAAGTCTTGCCGGCCGTTCAGAAGCATAGAAATCCGGGCTGTCCGGATCCGTCAGATGAATGATTCCATACTGGTGCAGCATCCGCAGGGCCCGTCCTTCGGTAAAGAGATTCATCCATATCCAGATGGGTTCGCGTGGATCCGGGGTCCCTACTGTAATCGTATACTCATCCGATACTGCAGAGTAGCAGCGTTTCTTTCCTGCGATCAGACGGAGAGTATACACGTCGTCCCCCATGATAGCGGACCCGGGAATCGTGTAAGTGACGCCGGCATCCCAGACTTCTCCCCGTTTCGTAAGCGATAAATAAACCTATACTCCAAGTTTGCAAAGCTCTAATATTTTATCGTTCCAGGGAAGCAAATCCTCGATATCAGCATTCGGATCTTTTGCAAATCGATCCGGCAGCACCGTGAAGATATGCATCAGATACTTTTCCGGATTCAGCCCGTTGGCCTTTGCCGTCTCCAGGATCGAGTATGCGATCACACTGGCCTCTGCACCCTTCGGCGTATCACAGAAGAGCCAGTTCTTTCTGCCGACTACTACTCCGCGCTGGACATTTTCAACCTGTTATCCGAATATTCGGATAACCTAGCTTATCCGAACAAATTA
>CAMKJS010000032.1 GCA_946413245.1 uncultured Clostridia bacterium | reverse complement strand
TTGGAGGTGGCGGTGATCTTCACCTTGCCGGCCTTGACGCCCTTTACCTTGCCGGCAGAGGTGACCGTCGCGATCTTCCTGTCGCTGCTCTTCCAGGTCACGCCCCGGTCCGCATCAGCCGGCGTCACGGCAGCCGTCAGCCGGATCGTTTTGCCCACGGCTACGTATTCGGAGCCGCTGATGCTGACGGATGCGTCCGCGGAAGGCAGAGCGGCAGCCTCCTCCGGCAGCATCAGAGCCGAACAGAAGGAAAAGAGCATCATCAGGGACAGGAGCAGGGAAATCGTTCGATTCCGGCGCATACTGTTTACCTCCGATCTCGTTGAAAATCTGCATTGTTTTTGTTTTGTACCGCGGGAGCGCGGGGTTCCTTCCCGTTTCTGCGGCATGCGTGTCTGTATCCCCTATCTTATCCTGATACACCCGTTCCGTCAAGGGATTCCGCGATAAGTTCCGGCGGCGTTTTTCGCGCGTATCAAAAAAGGGTTCCGCCGTGTCCGGATTCTCCGGGACTTCGCCGCGCGGACGCCGCGGAAACCCGCCGGAAACGGATTGTTTTTTCCGATTATCTATAGTATAATTTTTGAATTAAAAAGTGCAGGAAAGTTCGCAGGAGGACCGGCAGATGCGGAGGACCGTCCGGCATTACCGCTACCGTCCGCGCAGGCGGCGGCAGAGAGCGGTGGAAATCGCCCTGGGAAGCCTGGCCGCGGTCATGCTGCTGCTGGCTGCCGGCGCCGGTTCCGCAAATCCTGATCTTCCCACCGGCTGACGATCATCTGCCAATCCGCAGAATAACAGGGAGTGGACTTCATGACGGCAAACTGGTTTCGAAAGAAGGCGCACGGCAGACACCGGCTGTTGTTTTCCCTGTTCGCTGCTGCAATCGTTTTTCTCCTGTGGACCGGGCCGGGACGCTGTGAAGCCGGAAATCAGGCGGTCAACGTCTCCGGCAACCTGAACCGGGCCCTTTCAGTCGATCCGATCCGGAAAAGCGAGGGCTATTCCGTGATCCTGTACGACAACAGGAACGGTCTGCCCACCTCCGAGGCGAACGCTGTCGCGCAGACCGGCGAGGGCTTTCTCTGGATCGGAAGCTACGCCGGCCTGATCCGGTATGACGGAAACACCTTTGAACGAATGGCAGGCATTTCCAACGTACGGTGCCTGTATGTGGACAGCCGGGACCGCCTGTGGATCGGCACGAACGATTCCGGCGTGTTTCTCATGTCCAGGGGGCAGCTCGCGAACTGGAACAGGGCGGACGGCCTGGAATCCGTCAGCATCCGCGCCATGACGGAGGATGAGGACGGCCTCATCTGTGTGGGCAGCACCTCCGGCATCGCGCTGATCGACGAAGGCATGAACCTCACCGTCCTGCAGGACGAACGGCTCGCCGGGCAGACGATCCGGGAGCTCCGGCACGGCACCGACGGCCGTATCTACGGGCTCACGTCCAACGGCGATCTGTTTACGATGCGGGGCGGCAAACTGCTCTCCTTTCTCAGCCAGGAGGAATGCCGGGTAAAGGATATTCTCGCCATTCTCCCGGATCCCGCCAATCCCGGCAATCTGTATCTCGGAACCAGAAAACCGGTGATCTTTTACGGCAGTCTGGAAACCAACTTCGCCTCCCTGGGCGTCAAGGACATCTCCTCCCTCTCCTATACCGAGTGTCTGGAATATATCGACGGGGACGTATGGATCTGCGCCGGAAACGGGATCGGAAAGCTGGACGCCGAGGGCTTTCACCGCCTGTACAACGTACCGATGGACAACTCGGTGGAGCGGGTCATCACCGACTATGAAGGCAACCTGTGGTTCGCATCCACCCGGCAGGGCATCATGAAGATCGTCCCCAATCAGTTCTCGGATCTGTCGGAGCGGTACGGTCTCCCGGCGGAGGTCGTCAATACCACCTGTATGAACGGCCGGCAGCTGTTCATCGGCAACGACACCGGGCTGACCGTCGTCGAGGACCGGAAAGCGCTGAGCAGTCTCCCCCTCACGGCGGCGGCGACAGCCTCCGGAGCCGATCTGGGTGCGGAGGATCTTCTGTCGTATCTGGAGGGCGTACGCATCCGCTCCGTCATCCGGGACAGCGGGGGGCGGATCTGGATTTCCACCTGGCGCAGCCTCGGCCTGCTGTGCTACGATCAGGGAAAGCTGACCGCGTTTACCCCGGAGGACGGTCTTTTCTCCAATCAGGTCCGGGTCGTCAGCGAACGGGAGGACGGCTCCCTGCTGGTGGTGAACACCGGCGGTGTGAACGTCATCCGGGACGGCGCCGTCACAGAGGCATACGGGGAGCAGGACGGCATCCTCAGCGCCGAGCTCCTGACAGCGGTGGAAGGCTTCCGGCATGAAACGGTCGTCGGGTCCGACGGCGACGGAATTTATATCGTCGGGGAAAACGAAACACGGCATATCACGACCGAAAACGGGCTGGGCTCGGATGTCATCCTGCGGGTCAGGCGCAGCCAATATCATGACGTATACTGGATCGTCACCAGCAATTCCCTCGCCTTTATGACGCCGGATTATCAGGTCACGACGATTCGGCAGTTCCCTTATTCCAACAACTTTGACCTGTATGAGAACAGCCGGGGAGACGTCTGGGTGCTGTCCAGCAGCGGGATTTACGTGGTTTCCGCGGAGAAGCTGCTGGAAAACGGGCCCGTCGATCCCGTTTTCTTCGGAATCACCAGCGGCCTTCCCTATACCGCCACCGCCAACTCCTACAGCGAGCAGACCGCCGGGGGCGATCTGTATATCGCCGGTTCGGCAGGCGTGGTCCTGGTCAATATGGAAAAGCCCTTTGAGAACATGAGCAAGCTGAAAATCTGCCTGCCCTATGTCGACGCGGACGGAACCCGCTTTTATCCCGACGACTCGGGCAGTTTTGTGCTGCCGGGCAGCGTGCGCAAACTGACCGTTTATCCCTATGTGTTCAACTATTCGCTGATTGATCCGCAGGTCTCCTACCGGCTGGACGGCTTTGATCCGGCCGATACCACGGTCAGCCGCAGCCGGCTGGTGCCGCTGGATTACACGAATCTGAAGATGGGCGCCTTCAACTTTATCCTCACGGTCATGGATCCGGTGGGCCGCACCGAGCAGACCGTATCCTTCCGGATTGTCAAAGGCCGGGAGATCTCCGCCGGCTCCTCGGGAACCATCATTATGATTTCCGCGTCCCTCCTGCTGATGGGAGGCACGCTGGTGTATTCTTCCGCCCGCCGCAAGCGCGGCCGTCTGGAGGACAGGCTGTTCTTAGCCCTGTTCCTGGTCAACATCGCCCTGTCTGTCGGAGAGCTGCTGTCCTATCTGCTGGAATACGTTTCGCTTCCGTTCGTGCGGGAATTCATGATCGCCGGAAACACGGTGTACTACGTCTGCCTGGTGGGATTCCCGTATCTGCTTCTGACCTATATCGATTACCGCACCACTCCGGATAAGCTCCGCGTGCGGCGGCGGAAGCTGCTGTACGGAATTCCCTGGTTCCTGTTCATCGTTGTCATGCTGATCAACCTGAAAACAGGCTGGATCTTTTCCATCAGCGAGGGAAACGTCTTTCAGTCCGGATCCTATGACGAGCTTGTGTTTATTCCGATTCTGCCCATCTGGTTCTATCTGGTGTTCTCCCTGTTCAAAACAGCCGGAATCAACCCGCGTCTGGCTGCCGTCGGGGTTCTGCTGATTGCCGTCCGGCTGCTCTGGGAGCTCTGGTATCCGAGCATATCTTCCACCGCGTTTATGTACACGCTGATTCTCGTGTGCATCCATCTGTATGTGATGAATCAGCCGGTGAAGGAGGTGGCGCCATGACCCCGATTGTCGGAGACGCGGTCGTTTCCTGCTATGTGGACGCGGCCTCCCTGCTGGTGATGCTGGTGCTGCTGATTCTGACAGAGCGCCGGCGGCATGGGAAAACCCTTGCCATGCGCATCCTGAACCTGCTCAGCCTGTGTGTCACGGCGAACTGCGTTTTCCCGTTTATTTATAACGCGATGTACATGCAGACCGCCCCCTGGAGCCACGCGGCGGCGGTGATCGCCAAAACCCTGCGGGAATGCGTCGTGCTGGTGATCGTCATCCTGTGGCTGATCTACGTGGATCACAAGCTGTACGGGCGGAGAAACTGGCGGGAATTCCGATTCAGACTCGCGCTCCTGCCCTTCGCCGGGCTGCTGGTCCTCCTGATCGTCAACCTGTTCACCGGGATCGTCTTTACCTATTCCGCGGAGAACCTGATCCAGCCCAAACCGCTTCTGTATATCATCTTTCTGGTGGAGTTCGCTTATTTTGTGCTGTCCGCGGTCATGGTCCGGTATTATGACCGGCGGTCCATGAAAACGCGCTTTCTCCACGTGTCCCCCATGATCGTCTCCATCATGCTGGCTTCCGGAACCCAGCTGTTCGCCCCGTACGATATCGGGATCCTCGGGTATGTCATCGGCATTACCCTGCTGTATTATTCCGTGATGAGCGAGTTTCGCTTTGTGGACGAGGAATCCGAGCTGTACAACCGCAGCTACCTGGTCTACCTCTTCGATATGGCGGTCGCCGGGCAGTATGAAACCCGCAGCGCCCTGATCCTGAAGGCCGACGGAAACATGCCGGCCGCCTTCGGGATTCTGCGGGAAATTCTTCACAAGCGCTACGACGTCATCCGCGTGGAGGACAGGAAGTTTCTGGTGTTTGCCGGCACGGACAGCCGGTCCGAGCTGCAGCTGCTGTCCACGCGGGTGGAGGAGGCTGTGGCGAAGCATAACGCCGCTTTTCCGGAGGATAAGGTTCTCATGACGGTGAGCTGCCGCATCCGGATGACGGACGAGGATTCCTTCACCTTCCTCCGCTCGACCATGGAGGAGAAAGAAGAGGGCGATCCGGTGCTGGGCGTCGTGTCCATGATTTCGGAGCTGGACCGGCTGGACGCGGAGCTCAAGCTGGCCGGGGATATTCAGCTCAACATGCTGCCGATGACCTTCCCGCCCTTCCCGGACCGGACAGAGTTCGATCTGTACGCTTCCATGACGCCCGCCAAGGAGGTCGGCGGCGATTTCTACGATTTCTTCCTGGTCGACAGCGATCATCTGGGCCTGGTTATCGCGGACGTTTCCGGCAAAGGCATTCCCGCCGCCCTGTTCATGACAGCTTCCAAAACCCTGATCAAAAACCAGCTGATGAGCGGCTGCGATCCGGCCGCGGCCCTGGAGCGGGTGAACCTCCAGCTCTGCGAGCGCAATTCCTCCATGATGTTCGTCACGGTCTGGCTGGCCGTGCTGGAGATCTCTACCGGCAAGGGCCTCGCCTGCAACGCCGGGCATGAAAACCCGGTTGTCCGGCACGCGGGGGACGATTTCGAAATCCTGAAGTACCGGCACGGAACCCTTGTCGGCGCCTCGAAAAAGGCGAAGTTCCGGAACCGGGAATTTGAGCTCACCCCCGGCGACTGCGTGTTCGTCTATACGGACGGCGTTCCGGAAGCCAGCAACATTTCCGGCAGGATGTTCGGCGAGGAAAGGCTGGCCGCCACGCTGAACGAAACCCCGGACGCGCATCCGGAAGAGCTCATCCGCCGTGTGCACCGGGCCGTGGACCGCTTCGCAGGCGGCGCCGCCCAATTCGACGACATCACCATGCTCTGCCTGAAGTACTACGGGAACCAGGTCACTGAAAGCGATTCTCATTAACCCCAAAGGCTCCCCTCATATCCCACACCAACATCATTCAGGAGGAACAGAAAAATGGCATATTCCCGTGAAACCAAAAACGGCTACACCCTGATCCGCAACGAAGGCGGCGCGACCCTGGGCCTGCATGACGGCTCCCGGATCGTCGAGCGCGACGGCCTCGCTTTTAAGGATCTGGCGGGAACCGGAGAGCTCCTGCCGTACGAGGACTGGCGTCTGGACCCGAAAACCCGCGCGAAGGATCTGGCCTCGCGCCTGAGCCGGGAGGAAATCGCCGGGCTGATGCTCTATTCCTCCCATCAGGTCGTTCCCTGCCGGGAACCCGGCCCCTTCGGCGGCCACTACGGCGGCGGTCTGTTCGACCCGGAGAAGAACGCCCCTTCTGATCTGACCGACGAGCAGCTTGTCTGCCTGCGCCGGGATCACGTCCGCCACATGCTGCAGATGCGGGTGGAAAGCGCCCGGATCTCCGCCGAATGGAGCAATAATCTTCAGGCGGTCTGTGAGGCGGAGCCCTGGGGCATCCCGGTCAACATTTCCACCGATCCGCGCCACGGCGCGACGGCCGGCGGAGCCGAGTTCCGCAACACGGGCAGCGACGTCTCCAAATGGCCGGAAGGAATCGGCCTGGCGGCAGCGGGCGATCCGGAGCTGGTCCGCGAATTCGCCCGCACCGCGGCGCGGGAATACCGGGCGCTGGGTATCACCACCGCGCTGGGGCCGCAGATCGATCTGTCCACCGAGCCGCGCTGGATGCGGATGGAGGATACCCTCGGCAGCGATCCGGAGCGGGTCATTCCCATGGTCAAGGCCTACTGCGACGGCATGCAGACCACGGAAGGCGCCCCCGACGGCTGGGGCGCGGAGAGCGTCATCACCATGGTCAAGCACTGGCCCGGCGGCGGAACCGGCGAGGGCGGCCGGGACGCGCATTACGTCTACGGCTGCTTCGCGGTCTATCCCTCCGGGCAGTTTGAGCAGCACCTCCGCCCCTTCACGGAAGGCGCCTTCCGCCTGGACGGCCCAACCGGTAAGGCCGCGGCGGTCATGCCGTATTACACGGTCTCCTGGCTGAAAGGCGATCCCCGGGTGGGGAACGCCTACAACGCCCATATCGTTCGGGATCTGCTGCGGGAGAAATACGCCTATGACGGGGTCGTCTGCACGGACTGGGGCGTCACGCACGATCCCAAACCCTCCGTGGACGCCTTCGGCAGCCAGAGCTACGGCGTACAGGATCTGACGGAAGCCGAGCGGCATCTGCGGGCCATCCTGAACGGCGTGGATCAGTTCGGCGGCAACAACGACGCCCAGCCGGTCCTCGATGCCTGGCAGATCGGCGAGAAACAGTACGGCGCGGACTTCATGGAGGAGCGCATGCGCCTCAGCGCGGAGCGCCTGCTGACCGGGATCTTCCGGGTAGGGCTGTTCGAAAACCCGTACCTGGATCCCGACGAGAGCGAAAAGATCGTCGGCGCGGCGCGGTTTGTGAAGGCCGGCCTGGAAGCCCAGGCCCGGGCTATAGTGGCGATCAAGAACGCCGGCGGCGTCCTTCCGCTGAAGCGCGGCACAAAGGTCTGGATTCCCGGGCGGCATTATGACGCGCACAAGGGCTTTATCCGCATGGTCCTCCCGGCGGAGGATTTCGATCCCCTGCGGGGCTTTGACTGCTCGCCCTGGCTGATCCGTACGGAGAATCCGGAGAAGGCGGACGCGGCCGTCGTTCTGGCGGAGAGTCCCCTTTCCGATCCCTACTGCCCAGGGGACGGCAACGGCTACCGGCCCCTGCTCCTGCAGTACCGCCCGTATACGGCGGACACGGCCAGGGATCCCAGCATCGCCGGCGGCGATTACCGGGAGGATTTCACCAACCGCTCTTACCGCGGTAAAACCAACACCTGCTATAACGAAAAGGATCTGGACAACATTCTGGAAGCCCGGCGCGTGATGGGCCGGAAGCCCGTGATCGTCTGCCTGCATCTGCACAATCCCGCCGTGCCCGCTGAATTCGAACCCGCCGCGGACGCCGTTCTTGTTCATTTCGGCGTGAACTGGCAGGTCCTCTTCGACGTCCTGACCGGTGTGCGTAAACCCGGCGGGCGCCTGCCCTATAACCTGCCCGCCGATATGGCCGCCGTCGAACGCCATGCCGAGGACGCCGTTGAAGGCCCGGATCCCTATACCGCCTCCGACGGCAGCGTCTATGCCCGGGACTGGCGGGTGGAAATCTGAAAATCACGCGTCCTGTTGTCTGAAAGAAACGGAGAAAAGCCGGACGATCCGTCATACACCCTTTTCGGAAAATCCACGTTTAACGCGCACGTTTTTGCTGATTTTGCAAAATCGTGCGCGTTAAATGGCATATAAGGAATCAAAGTAACGTGTGAAATACGCACAGGAAGAGAAACCATGACAAAACTTTTTGATTGACAAAACTGTAAAGAGTTGTAAAATGAATTCTGAACTGTAAAGAGTTGTAAAAAGTTATGCGAACTGTAAAGAGTTGTAAAAGATCGGATAAACTGTAAAGAGTTGTAAAACAAATCAGACGCATCAGCCGGGAGGAAGGAAAGCAAATGGCAGAGAATATCAAAAATCCGTTCACACTGGATTTCGGCAGAGAACCGTATGAGATGATTCCCAGATCCCTGCTGATGGGGGAACTGGTCAGTTCCTTTACAGACGATCATCCCAGCAAGCATATCACCATCATTACAGGCGTACGGGGAAGCGGAAAAACCGTATTTATGACCTCTGTGTGCAAGCGGTTTCAGAGCGAGAAAGACTGGGTTGTGGTTGAACTGAATCCAGACCGGGATCTGCTGCAGAATCTGGCTGCCAAACTGAGCAGCGAGAATACCCTGAAGGAGATCTTTACGGCAGCCAAAATCAACCTTTCCGCGTTCGGCCTGGGGGTACAGATTGAAGGAACAGAACCGGAACATGATATTGAGGTCGCGCTGACGAGAATGCTGACCAGTCTGAAACGGCATCATAAAAAGGTGCTGATTGCCATAGACGAAGTATCCGGAACTCCTTCGATGAAGGTGTTTGCCAGCGCGTTTCAGATCTTTCTACGGCAGGATCTTCCCCTGTTTCTGCTGATGACAGGCCTGTATGAAAATGTCCGGGCTCTGCAGGATCAAAAGACGCTGACTTTTCTGTACCGTGCTCCGAGAATCGCGCTGACGCCGCTGAACATAGGCAGAATGGCTGAAAGCTACGCACGGATCTTCGAACTCGATTCGGAATCAGCGCTGGATATGGCCAGAAGAACAAAGGGCTATTCATTTGCATTCCAGGTTCTCGGGTATTTCACATGGGAATGCCGGAATAATCCTGCCCGAATCCGGGCAGAATACAAGCAGTATCTGGAAGAATATGTTTATGAGAAAATCTGGCAGGAACTTTCCGCGGAAGACCGGCGGGTGCTTTATGGGATTGCCAAAAACCCCGGAGGAAGCGTTTCCGAAATCCGTGCGTACCTGAACATGAGCAGCAACGGATTTACGCCTTATCGCACCAGACTGATCCGGAAGGGAATCATCAACGGGGACGTATACGGCGTCGTACGGTTTGAACTGCCGCTGTTCGAAGAATTTGTTCTGGAAAATTACATACCGGAGGCATAATCCCGCCGGCTGTGTCAGCGTTCCCTGCCTACCATTTATTCCGGACCTTCTCCGCAAAGCCCATCAGGCTGCTGATCCGAAGCGTCCGTCCGTCATCCAGCACCGCTGTCCCGCTGAACCGGCCGAACACCTGATGCTGATCGGAGCAGATGATCCCCACGTCCACTTTGGCGCTTCTGTCCATAACAGGCTGGAACTGCATTTCAAAGCGTCCGTCGTCGCTGGTAAACGTCCAGGGCGACAGATAGTCTTCTTTTCCGTCCTTCATCGGAATCTGAAACTGCACCTGACT
Organism: uncultured Clostridia bacterium; assembly: GCA_946413245.1. GTDB lineage: Bacteria > Bacillota > Clostridia > Christensenellales > Aristaeellaceae > Aristaeella. Next base: position 23,999 of record CAMKJS010000032.1, on the reverse strand, counting down.
CAGCTTATGAATCTTTCCGTCATAGAACAGAACGTTTTCGCTGGCTGCCGACGTATCGCCGAAGCCGTACCCGATGTTGAACCCGAAGGGAACGCCGTCCGCCAGGCCTGAAGCGGATCCCCAGTACCAGGTGTTGTCATACGTCCAGACCCCGCGGCCCCAGTCCAGAACCGCGAACGTATCCTCCGGGCTGCAGCGGTATTCCTTTCCGCCCAGCGTGATCGTTCCCTCCGCCCGCATGCAGTTGATCTTCTGGTTATAATAGAAGGCTTCCGGATGATCCTTAAACGGAGTGACTATGACCATCGATTCCTTCGGCGCGTCGGACAGATGGATATCGAACACGATCGTATCCTGCCCGGTGAACTGATTCATGAATCCGGTCAGGTGCCGGCTGATACCGTCGTTTTCGAAGGAGAGCATATATCCTTTTCCCTTCACGCGGATATCGCCCTTTGCACTGGTCGGCGGCAGGTCTCTCGGAGATACGATGGGCAGGTTCATCACCGATTTTGTCACCTGACTGTTCTGCCCGAAATCCAGCAGGGAAATGCTGTCCATCGTCATGTATCCGTTGTGGTCGATAGTCAGCGCCAGGGCAAACTGATCCGAACAAACCGCATAATAGTCCCATTCCTTGATCCGCATGCGTTTCGCCGCGACTTTGCGGCGGTCATACGTTTTGATCAGCTCAGTGGCATAGCCTGTTTCCACCAGCCTTCCCTGATCATCGTGCAGGGGCCCGGGCGTAACAATTCGTTTCTGCATATTCATGATTCCTCCCGTTTCATCGTGTTCGGCTGCTTCTATTATAAGCCCGGCAAGTCATAATCACAATACTGCCGTGCAGCGCTTCGCGGTTTCTCAGGAAGTATACAGATGTCTGAAATAGTCTTTTGAAGCACATTATCTTCGAAAAATGCCATTTAACGCACACGATTTTACATAATCTTCAAAAACGTGCACGTTAACTTGCTTTTTTTTATGGATCATGATAGGATGCCGTGAATACGGATAATACCATCCAGTGCAGGCCTGATCCGGAGAACCTGGTGTATATTTATGCCTGTGTCCACGACTGCTCAATCATTATGGGCAGAATCGGGAAGCTGGAATATAATAAAAATCTGAATGAACGCGTGAAACACGCACAGGGAGAAGAGCCATGACAAAACAGGACATTATGTGTATCGCCATGCGGCAGTCCGCCGCTGACTGCGCCTGTTCAGAAGAGGATTTCCGCAGGGAAACGAATGTGGTTGTGGCGTCCAAAGCATCCGACAGCGCGAGCCGGTATATGACGCTGCCGCATATCTGCGCGCTGTTCTCCTACGGATCCAATGTCGTCGCGTCCTGCCGGGAGGATCTGATCCCGGAGGTGACAGCTTACGTCAACGGAGCGGACCAGGCGTTCAGATGCTTTGAAACGCCGTATCTGTATACGCTGAACCGGATCCTGGAGAAAGCAAACGCCCGGGTGTTCTGGACGCATGCCTGCTTTCTGCCGGATCCGGACGCGGTTTTCGGCCCGGAGCTGCCCTGCGCGTATGAAACGCGGGAACTGCATCCGGAGGATTTTGCGGAGCTGTATCTGCCGGAGTGGGGAAACGCCCTCTGCCGGGACCGGATGGAGCTGGATATGCTGGGCGTCGGCGCGTACGACGGAGGCAGGCTCGTCGGGCTGGCGGCCTGCTCCGCGGACTGCCCGGAAATGTGGCAGATCGGCATCGACGTACTGCCGGAGTACCGGCGGCAGGGCATGGCTTCCGCCCTGACCAACCGGCTGGCCCGGGCTGTGTTTGAACGGGGAAAGGTTCCGTTCTACGCGGCGGCCTGGCCGAACATCCGGTCCGTCCGAAACGGGCTTCGCAGCGGATTCAGGCCCGCCTGGGTCGCGCTGACGGCCAAAGAGATACAGCAGGCCTGACAAAAAAGGATCCCTGCCGGACCGGCCGGCAGGGGAATCGGGCGTAAACGCCGCACGCGGCTACGCTTCCACCGCTTTGCTGAACTGGGTTTCGTACAGCTCCTGATAGGTTCCGCCGGCGTGAACCAGCTCCTTATGGGTTCCCCTCTCGACGATCTGTCCGTCCCGGACCACCAGGATCTCGTCCGCCGCCAGGATGGTGGAGAGCCGGTGGGCGATCAGGATGGACGTGCGTTCCTCGATCAGGGGATTGATGGCCGCCTGGATCGCGGCTTCCAGGAAAACCTCCCCGCCGGGCAGAATGATTGATACAGAACAGGAGGGTATTTCGGTGAAAAGCATTCAGAGCGTATACAAAATCGGTCACGGCCCGTCCAGCTCCCATACGGTCGGGCCCTACAACGCCGCCCTGCGCTTCCGGCAGCGGCATCCGGACGCGGACGGCTTCCGCGTCACCCTGTACGGTTCCCTTGCCTGCACCGGCACCGGTCACGGCACCGGGAAGGCGATCCGGGCCGGGCTGCCCGGGGCGGAGATTGTCGTCAATACGGAGGAGAAGAATCTTCCCCATCCGAACACCATGCTGTTCACCGCCCTGAAGGACGGCCGCGAAATCGAAAGCGTCCGGGTGCTGTCCGTCGGCGGCGGCTCCGTGCGGTTCGAGGACGATCCCGCCGGCGGGGAGCCGGAGATCTATACGGAGAAAAACCTGACGGAAATCCTGGATACCTGCCGGCGGGAAAACCTGACCCTGCCGGAATTCATCAAAGCCCGGGAAACGGACGGGTTCCGGGATTATCTTTGGACCGTCTGGCAGGCGATGCGGGCGGCCGTGCAGCGCGGCATCCGGACGGACGGAATCCTTCCCGGCGGGCTGAACCTGAACCGGAAGGCCAAGCTGCTGTATGAAAAGCGCTGCTACAACGAAAGCGCCGACGTGACCATGAACCGGGTCATCGCCGCCTACGCCTACGCCGTCAGCGAGGAGAACGCCGGCGAAAACATCGTTGTCACGGCCCCGACCTGCGGCAGCTGCGGCGTGCTCCCGGCGGTGTTCTATTACATGCAGGAGGACCGGGGCTTCCCGGAGGAGGAGATTCTGGACGCCCTGGCGGTGGCGGGCCTCTTCGGCAACGTGATCCGGACCAACGCCAGCATCTCCGGGGCCGAGTGCGGCTGCCAGGCGGAAATCGGCAGCGCCTGCTCCATGGCCGCGGCCGGCCTGGCCGCGCTGTACCGGCTGAATCTGGCGCAGATCGAGTACGCCGCGGAGATCGCCATGGAGCATCATCTCGGCCTCACCTGCGATCCGGTGGACGGCCTGGTGCAGATTCCGTGCATCGAGCGGAACGCCGTCGCCGCCATGCGTGCCGTCAGCGCGGTGAACCTTTCCCGGTTCCTGTATGAAACCCGGAAGATCTCCTTCGACGTGGTCATCGATACCATGCTGCAGACGGGAAAGGACCTGAACGACAAATACCGGGAGACCTCCCACGGCGGTCTCGCACAGATGTACCGCGTCCCCTGACCCCTCCGTTTTGGCCGAAAAACATCAGGAAAACAACCTGCGCGGGCCGGATTCCTTGACAACAGGAGCCAAAAACTTTAGGATGGTAGGGACAGAGATGCCGCGGCGCGAAACGCGGCAATCAAAAGAAGGAGGTTCTATTCATGAAAAAGATCCTTGCGGTGCTTCTGAGCCTTGCGCTGCTGGCCGCGCTGGTTCCCGCCGCCCTGGCGGACAACGGAACCTATACGACCTATTATGCCGGCGAGGTTTCCACCCTGAACTATCTGGTCGCCTCCACGGAGAATGACCAGGTGGTCGGCGCCAATATCGTGGACACCCTGGTGGAATACAACACCTACGGCGAGGTCATCCCCTGCCTGGCGGAAACCTGGGAAAACAGTGAGGACGGCCTGACCTGGACGTTCCACCTCCGCCAGGGCGTCAAGTGGTATGACTGCTTCGGCGAGGAAAAGGCTGAGCTGACCGCCGCGGACTTCGTCTCCGGCCTGAAATACGTGCTGACCCCTGAGTATGAAAGCGCCATCGTCAGCAACGTGTTCACCGCGCAGATTGTGAACGCCGAAGCTTATTACAACGGTGAAGTGACCGATTTTGAGCAGGTCGGTATCAAGGCGGTCGACGACTATACGCTGCAGTACACCCTGGCCAACCCCGTTCCCTATTTCGTTTCCATGACCACCTACGGCTCCTTCATGCCCGTGTACGGCCCCCTGGCCGAGGAAATGGGCGCCAGCCTGGGCGTGGACAATCAGAGCATCTACTACAGCGGCGCCTACATCCTGGAGGTGTTCGAGCCCCAGAGCGAGCGGCTGTACGTCAAGAACCAGAATTACTGGGACGCGGACAACGTCTTCATCGAGAAGATCGATCAGCTGTACAACGCTGAAAGCGCCACCCTGTCCCCCATCGCCGCCCTGCGCGGAGAAGTGGACTACGCCGGCCTGGACAACGACATCATGGACGACTGGCGCGCCAACCACGCGGAGCTGATCACCCAGAGCCGCAGCAACCTGCAGTACAGCTACTTCTACTGCTTCGACTTCGATCCCCAGTATGAAGAGGAATACGATCCCGCCAACTGGCTGATCGCCGTCAACAACGCCAACTTCCGCCATTCCATCATGAGCGCCATGGACCGGACTTACGCCCTGACCGCGGAGACCGATACGCCTGAAGCGCTGCTGGAAAACACCGTCACCCCGCCGGCCTTCGCCTCCGTAAACGGCAAGGATTTCACCACGCTGGCCGCCTTCGCGAACATCGATCAGTATTTCTTCAACACCGAAAAGGCGCTGGAATACAAGGCCAAGGCGGTTGAGGAGCTGACCGCCGCCGGCGCCACCTTCCCGATCAAGCTGGTCATGACCTACAAGACCAACGATTCCGACTGGGCCAATCAGGTTCAGCTGCAGAAGAGCCAGCTGGAAAGCGTGCTGGGCACCGATTACATCGACGTAGTTCTGTACGCGGGCCCCGCGGATAACTTCCTGTCCCAGACCCGCCGTGCCGGCAAGTACAGCGTACAGCGCTGCAACTGGGGCGCGGACTACGCGGATCCGGAAACCTGGACCGATCCCTTCGCGGTGAACATCGATTCCGAGACCGGGCTGTACCAGGGTAACTCCTATAACAAGATGGACAAGATGTACGACACCGATTATGCGGAAACCAAGGCCTTCCTGGATGCGTACTACGCCAAGGTTGCTGAGGCGAAGGCGGAAACCGGCGATATCGAGAAGCGCTATAACCTCTTTGCGGAAGCGGAAGCCATGCTGATCGAAAACGCCATCATCATCCCCTTCCGGAAGTCCACCACTGACTACCAGGTTACGAAGCTCGACGTGTACGAGGGTGAATACGCGCCTTTCGGCATCTGCAACCTGAAGTACAAGTTCATGCACCTGCAGGACGAATTCGTCACCGCGGAGCAGAACGAGCAGAGCTACAAGGCCTGGGTTGAAACCATGGAAAAGAAATAAGCAAACCCTTCGGAAACACAGGCTTACAGGGGGAGACCCGGAGATCGGGGCTCCCCTGCTTTCATCCGTGAATCAAAGGCAGGAGAAATATTGTGCTGAAGTATTTGGCAAAGCGTATCGCCCGATCCCTGCTGACCCTGTTCTTCATTCTGACCATCGTCTTCATCCTGGTCCGGCAGATGCCCATCGAGGGGTATTTCCCGAATTTCGAGAAGATGACGCAGTCTCAGATTGACAACGGGCTGCATCAGATGGGGCTCGATCAGCCCATGACGGTTCAGCTGGTGAACTTCTTCAGGGGGCTGTTCCACGGCGATCTGGGCGTCAGCCGGGTATACAACCGCGGCAAGCCCGTATGGGATATTCTGAAAACAAAAATCCCCATTTCCATTCAGCTGGGCAGTATGTCCATTCTGTTTTCCATGATTGTGGGACTGCCGATGGGCATCCATATGGCCCAGCGGAAGGGAAAGCTGCCGGATCATCTGGGCACCGCCTTCATCGTGCTGATCCAGGCCGTGCCCGCCGCGGTCTATTACCTGTTCATTCAGCTGTACGGCACGGAGCTGCTGCAGATCAAGCTGCGCTTCGATCCCGGAGACTGGCGGAGCTGGATCCTGCCGGTGCTGTCCCTGTCCCTGGGGAACATCGCCTATTACGCCATGTGGATCCGCCGGTACATGGTGGACGAAAGCACCAAGGATTACATCATGCTGGCCCGGATCAAGGGGTGCAACGAGCGCCGCATCATGTTCCGCCACATCTTCCGCAACGCCTTCGTGCCCATGGCGCAGTATCTGCCCACCTCCTTCCTGAACACGGTCATCGGTTCCATTTACATTGAGTCCCTGTGGTCCATCAAGGGCATGGGCGGCCTGCTGGTGGACGTGATTCACAAGCAGGACAACAACATGATCCTCGGCATCGTGCTGCTCTTTGCCTGCGTCGGCATCATCGGCCTGATCCTGGGCGACGTGCTGATGGTGCTCTTCGATCCCCGGATCAGCTTCACGAAGAAGGGAGGCGACGGCGCATGAGCCTCTTGAAACATCCGCAGGTGGAACGGCTGGAGGATCACGTCTCCGACGCCCTGAAGCAGGAGATCGGCGCGGAAAAGCTGTTTTCCATCGCCCCCTTCAGCGAGGAGCAGGCGGAGCTGACCGGCTCCAGCGATTATTCCTACTGGCGGTCCACCTTCCGGGCCTTCCGGCGCCACTGGGTCGCCATGGGCCTGCTGGTGCTGCTGCTGGCTATCCTGGTCTTCACCTTCATTCAGCCCTATCTGCCCGGCCAGTTTGACGCCAACGCCATCACCAACGGCGAAAACGGCCTGCCCCTGAAAAACCAGCCCGCGGATGCCGTGCACTGGCTGGGTACCAACTCCATCGGGCAGGATCTCTGGTCCCGGGTCTGGGCGGGCACCCGCAATTCCCTGATCATCGGCATCTCCGTGGCCCTGATCGAGGCGGCCATCGGCATTCTGGTGGGCATCCTCTGGGGCTACGTGCGCCAGCTGGATTTCCTGCTGACGGAGCTCTACAACATTCTGGACAATATTCCCACCACCATCGTGCTGATTCTCGTCTCCTTCCTGCTGCGGCCGGGCATGACCACGATCATCTTCGCCCTGTCCATCACCGGCTGGATCGGCATGGCCCGCTTCGTCCGGAATCAGGTGCTGATCATCCGGGACCGGGATTACAACGTGGCCAGCCGCACCCTGGGCACCTCCACCTGGCGCATCATGACCCGGAACCTGCTGCCCTATCTGGTCAGCGTGATCATGCTGCGGATGGCCCTGTCCATCCCCGGCGCCATCGGCAGCGAGGTTTTCATCACCTATATCGGCCTGGGCCTGCCCATCGAGGTCTGCTCCCTGGGCAACCTGATCAACGAGGGCCGTAAGCTGATGATGTCCCCGAATCTGCGGTATCAGCTGATCTACCCCACCATCATCCTGTCCATCGTCACCGTCTCCTTCTACATCATCGGGAACGCCTTCTCCGACGCGGCGGATCCCCGGAATCACCTGTGAGAGGAGGGATCGCATGAGCAAACGGATTCTTTCGGTTCGGAACCTGCATGTGTCCTTCACGCTGCGGGGCCGGGAGCTTCATGCCCTCCGGGGGATCGATCTGGATGTGGAGGACGGCGAGTCCCTGGCCATCGTCGGGGAAAGCGGCAGCGGCAAATCCGTCCTGAACAAGAACTTTATCGGCCTGCTGGACCAGAACGGCCGCATCACCGCCGGCGAAATCCGCTATTACGGCATGGGCGACAAGCTCCGCCACTACAGCGGCGCCGGCATGGACGAAAACGGGGATTACATCGACCTGGCCTCCTTTAAGCGGAACGAGGACTGGCTCCGCATCCGCGGCAGCGAAATCTGCATGATTCCCCAGGACCCCATGACCAGCCTGAATCCCCTGAAAAGCATCGGCTGGCAGATTTCCGAAGCATTGATGCTCCACCGGGGAATGAAGGGGAAAATGGCCTACGAGGAAACCATCCGCATCCTGGAGGACGTGCGCATCGACAATCCCCGGCGCCGCTTCCGGCAGTATCCCCACGAGCTGTCCGGCGGCATGCGCCAGCGGGTGGTCATCGCCATCGCCATCGCCTGCAATCCCCGCATCCTGATCTGCGACGAGCCCACCACCGCCCTGGACGTGACCATCCAGGCCCAGGTGCTTCATCTGCTGCGGGAGCTGAAGGAAAAGTACCGCCTCACCATCATCTTCATCACCCACGATCTGGGCGTCGTGGCCAACGTGGCGGACCGGGTCGCCGTCATGTACGCCGGCGACATCATCGAAATCGGCCTGGTGAACGAGATCTTCTACGATCCCCGCCACCCCTACACCTGGGCCCTGCTGAGCTCCCTGCCGCAGCTGGGGCACCGGGGAGAGGAGCTGTACACCATTCAGGGTACGCCCCCGAACCTGTTCCTGGAAATCACCGGGGACGCCTTCGCCCTCCGGAATCCCCAGGCCCTGGTGATCGATTCCCTGCAGGCGCCCCCCTACTTCGACGTCTCCCCCACCCACCGGGCCAAAACCTGGCTGCTGGACGAGCGGGCGCCGAAGCTGACGCCGCCGGAAGCTCTCCGGAAGGTCCGGGAGCTGGGAAGCACACAGAAAGGAGGCGCGGAAGATGGAGGAGCATGAAGTCATCCTGTCCGTCAAGGGGCTGTACGTCCGCTTCGGCCACGGCCGGAACCGGTTCGAGGCGGTGAAGAACGCCAGCTTCGACATCTATAAGGGCGAAACCTTCGGCCTGGTCGGAGAGAGCGGCAGCGGCAAAACCACCATCGGCCGGGCCATCATCCGGGTTTACCCCGCCTCCGCCGGATCCATCCGCTTCCACGGGGAGGAAATCACCGGCCGCCTGCCCCGGGACAAGCGCAGGGCCCTGACCAACCGGATCCAGATGATCTTCCAGGATCCCATGGCCAGCCTGAACGAGCGGGCCAAGATCGACTATATCGTTTCCGAAGGCCTGCTGGGCCGCGGCATCCCCCAGGAGGAGATCCGGGAGCGGGTCAGCCAGGCCATGCGGGACGTGGGCCTGCTGCCGGAGTTCGCCTCCCGCTTTCCCCATGAGTTCTCCGGCGGCCAGCGCCAGCGCATCGGCATCGCCCGGGCCATGGTGATGAACCCGGAGTTCATCATCGCGGATGAGCCCATTTCCGCCCTGGACGTCTCCATCCGAGCCCAGGTGCTGAATCTGATGAGCCACCTGCAGAAGGAGCACGGCCTCACCTATCTGTTCATCAGCCACGACCTCAGCGTCATGCGCTTCATCTGCGACCGCATCGCCGTGATCCACAAGGGCGTCATCGTGGAAATGGCGGAAACGGAGACCCTCTTCGCCCATCCCCTGCACCCCTACACCCGGGCGCTCCTCTCCGCGATCCCCCAGCCCAATCCAGAGGCGGAGAAAAGCAAAAAGCTGGAGATCTACGACCCCTCCCAGCATCACTATGAGATCCACGTTCCCGGCTGGAACGAAGTGGAGGAAGGCCACTGGCTCCGCGCCAACCAGGAGGAGCTGGAAGCCGCCCTGGAAAAGCTCGGCAAGACCACCTGAAAGCCAAAACAGCAGAGACAAAACAGCCTCGTCCGCAAACCCGCGGACGAGGCAACTTCATTTCTTGCGACTTGTGCATTGACTTGGGCATCAGAGGTGCTGACTTGAGCATTCATATGACTATTGTCAAAAGTATACCCATCTAATCTTTCTTTTGATCAAAAAACAGATTTACAATGTACTGACAATGTAGTATAATCAATACAGCGTAATAAACAGGAGGAATCATGTATGGCAAATACTTCCATGCTTCAGGTCAGAACAGATGCGTCTGACAGGGAAAAAGCCGCTGCTATTCTCGATTCTCTGGGAACAAACCTGTCTGCAGTGGTGAATATGCTGCTTAAGCAGATTATTCTTACGCGTAGTATTCCCTTTGAGGTAAAACTGATTCATCCGGCCTATACGCCGGAACAGAACGTACAGGAAACCGGGGCTACACTTGCCATGGAGGGAATGAAACTGACAGAAGATGAAGTCCGGATGCTGACGGATTACAATGACGGCAAAGTCAGTGGAGACGATCTCAGAAAAATGATCTATGCTTCAATTACTCCGGCTGATCGCGGTGAATCATCGGAGGCTGTGTGATGGATGATCTGTTGTATTGTTACCCTGGATCGGATGTGCTGAAAAACAAACTGGACATGAAAACTGTAGCTTACAAGTTTCCGGCGTATGGAGATTACAAATGAAAAAAGCGAGCAAAATACGAAAAGCAAACAGGAATGATCTGTCACGTATAGCAGAGATCCTGGTCTTTAACTACCGACTGTTCTTTTACCCGATTTTTCAATCGGATGAATATTACTTTGATGAACTTGGCGTTCCGTCTGTCATGCAGAAGTATGAAACCGATCTTGACAGTCTGTACGTATATGATGACGGAGTTGTCAAAGGCTTTATAAAGATTGAGGGAACTTATATTGCGAGACTGTTCGTGGAGCCTGTTCTTCAAAATGCTTCCATTGGCTCTCAGTTATTGGAATATGCAATGCAGGAACATCACGCTGATCATCTCTGGGCACTGGAAAAGAACGTAAAAGCAATACGCTTTTACGAGAGACATGGATTTACTGTAACCAAAGAGAAAAAACCGGAAGATGGGACAACCGAATATCTTGTACTGTTAAAAAAGGAGAAAGAATAGCCCGCAAATAAGGTATTTTGCGCGTATTCCGGGACAGGCAAAACGCATATCACAGCCGGAAGTTACTGTCCGGTATAATATCCATGGCGCTGATCACCCGCAGGAACTGCGGCGAATACCGATAAAAAAACTTCGTCTGCCGGAAGGAATCCGGACTGCGCGTATCGAAAAAAGCCGGTAATGACGTCCCGGAAGCGGAACAATTTACCGGTGAATAAATGGCTTAAAAACGAAAGGAGAAAAAGAACCATGAAAAAGAAACTGCTGGTCTTGTCTGTCATGCTGCTTTTCCTCTTCGCCACGGCCTCCGTCCTGGCGGAAAGCGCCTCCGGCATTCCGGAAGACGCGACGTTCTTTAACGGGCACAGTTATTACGTTTTCGACAATTCCAAGTCCTGGACCGCCGCGAAGAACAGCTGCGCCCTCCTGGGCGGCCATCTCGTCACGATCTCCGACGCCGAGGAGAACAGCTTTGTGGTCAGCATCGCCAATACCAAAAACATCTACTGGCTGGGCATGAAGCTCTTTGGCGACGGGGAGTACCGCTGGATCACGGGGGAAGAAGTCACTTATACCAATTTTCATTCCAGCGAGCCGGATAATTACAACGGGAATCAGGGATACTGCATTATTCTGGGCAAGAGCATGGGTGGCTCTGGCTGGGATGCCGGTCTCTGGGGCGACCTGGAAGAGGACGCTAATTCCTGGGACAGCATGTCCTTCTGGGGATCCGACAATGTCGGATACGTCTGCGAATGGGATTTCCTTCCGGGCGAAGAACCCACTGCGCCCGTGCCGACCGGGGTCGCGATCGACGAAACCAACTTCCCGGACAAAGCCTTCCGGAAGAACGCCAAATGCTTTGATGTGGATGACGACGATTTCCTGAGCGACGAGGAAATCGCCGGAGCGGTCGATATGGGCTGCGCGGATTGCGGCATCGAAAGCCTGCAGGGCATCGAATACTTTACCGCGCTGAAAGTTCTCTACTGCAACAAAAACAAACTGACCTCCCTGGATGTCAGCAAAAACACCGCCCTGGAGGAGCTGCACTGCTGCGAGAACGAACTGACCGCGCTGGATGTCAGCCAGAACACCGCGCTGAAAGTTCTCGACTGCTGGGCCAACCAACTGACGGCCCTGGATCTGAGCCACAACACGGCCCTGGAAAACCTGGAATGCGAACAGAATCAGCTCAAGACCCTGGATCTGAGCAGGAACCCGGCCCTGACCCATCTGTACTGCAGCCAGAATCAGCTGAAATCCCTGAACGTGAGCCAGAACACGGCGCTGATCCATCTGGAATGCCATGTGAACCGGCTGACAGCGCTGGATGTGAGCAAGAACACCGCGCTGAAGATGATTGCGTGCCAGTCCAATAAGCTGAAGACCCTGGATGTGAGCAAAAACAAGGCGCTGCTGATTCTCCATTGCCACGATAACAGGATTCAGAAGCTGGATGTCATCAAGGTGCCGGCGCTGGCGGCTCTGGTAAAGGAAGCTGACCCCGCGGAATACGACGGACTGCATGACTGGCAGAAGGATGAGGACGGCGACGGCGCCCCCGAAAAGCAGCTGATCGTCGATCAGAAGGTCGAGGTCGTCGCGGAGAAGCCCAATCTCGATAAGGCCAAAGTTTCCGCCATCAAGGACCAGGCGTATACCGGCAAGGCCATCAAGCCTGCTGTAGTGGTCAGGTATAACAATAAGAAGCTCACCGCGGACAAGGACTACACCGTCGCCTATAAGAACAACAAGAAGATCGGTACCGCCACCATCACCATCACCGGCAAGGGCAACTACACCGGCAAGAAGACCGTCAAGTTCAATATCGTGCCCAAGGCCGTGAAGCTCTCCTCGCTGACCGCCGGAAAGAAGCAGCTGACCGTCAAATGGGCAAAGGGCAGCGGCATCACCGGGTACGAAATCCAGTACAGCCTGAAGAAGAGCTTTAACAAGCCCACGACGGTGACGATCGAAAAAGCGTCAACAACCAAAACGGTGCTCAAGGATCTGGCCGCGAAGAAGCTCTACTACGTCCGGATTCGTGCCTACAAGACCGTGAACGGCACGAAGTACTACTCGGCCTGGTCTGTCATCAAAAACGCGAAGACCAAATAATCTTTCAACAGTACATGAAAGAATAACATTGAGAAGAAAATTGAATTATGATAATATTTTCTTGGACGAAACCGAGTTGGAATCCCGATAAGGAGGCTGAGAGATTTGTCATACGTAACGATTAAAGACAGGATTCAAGCAGTTCCGGAAGAATATCTGGATGAAGTTTCGGAATATATCGATTTTATTCTTTTCAAAGTCAGCAAAAAGAAAGAAAACGCATCTGAAGGTACTTCCAGGTTCTTTGGAGCAATCAGAAAACCGATTGATGGAATGGAGATTCAGAGGAGCATGAGAAATGAGTGGAATTGATTTCTTGGCTGACACGAATGCAATCCTGTATTTCCTGTCCGGCAATGAATGTATGAAACCTTTTGTTTCTTCGAGATTTGCCTTTTCGGTTATCAGTGAAATGGAGTTGTTGTCTTCGCAAAAATTACGGAAGAAGAGGTAAAACAAATTCGCGGTTTCTTGGATGAAAGTGTATCAATTGGTCTGACTGGAAACATTATAGAAAAAACGATCCAAATCAGACGGGAATACAGTATTAAATTACCGGATGCTATTATCGCAGCATCGGCGATTGAGAATGACGCGAAACTGATCACAGCTGATACAGGATTTGCAAAGGTTAAGGAGCTGAAACTGAAACTGATTGTTCCGGAAATGAACTAAACGATCACCATCCGGTTTCTCAGGGCGGAGGCGAACCCTCCGCCTTTTTTCCGTTGTCGGGAATCCGGCCCGATCCGTCAAGGTTCAAATATAGCTTCTGAAGCGCATCCCTTCCAGATCAGTCATCAAAACAAATCCTCCGCGTCCAGTACGGAATCCAGATTGGCAGCATAAGCGTTTTGAACGACGCCATAGGGAGCAATCAAGGTCGTCTGGATTGCGTGTTTTGTTTTCGTTGCGCGCAGATAATCAGATCGTTTCCGGCGTATAGATTCATCCACTGCCTTTGTAATCAGATATTCATCCTGCGCGTACTTCATTTCAACGAGATTGGTAATCCGGTCTGCCCGTTTAATAATCAGATCAATCTGGGAACCATGTATTCCTTTTTCCGGATCCTCCTGAACAGAAAAGGAAAAAACCTCTGTCAGAACCGATCCTATGCCCAGTTTCTCCTTAATCTCCTGCACATGTAGAAGACAGATCAGCTCAAAAGCCAGACCTTTCCAGACGTTGGTTTTCGGAGTGTTTGCCTGATGCATCCAGAATTGAGGATCAAAAGAACGGTGTTCTATAAAATGGTAATAGAACAGAACAAACGGATCAATCAGTTGATACAGTTTTTCTTTCCGTTTTCCGTAGGAAGGGTAAGATCGAATAAAATCACAGTTCTCCAGCTTTTCCAGTTTTTGGCTGACTCCTCCCGCAGATGTCAATCCTGTCGCGCTCAAAAGCTCATTTCGTGTAAGACCTTTTCTCTTTTCCGTCAGCGCATGAATTATTCTCACATAAACTTCCGGAAATCTGAACAGAGAGTCAAACAGATACGTAAATTCATCCTTCAGAACTGCGCCTTTCCGGAAAAACAGATAATCAATATATTGTTCAATGGACATTCCCCTTTCAAGGTGACTCCAGTAGTATGGAATTCCGCCCAATGCCATATAGCCTTCCAGTATCTGCATCCGGCTCATCTGAACCCCGAGAGCATAAACATATTTCTCCACCTCGGAAAGAGTGAAGGGCTGAAGATGAAGGCTGAGCGTCAGCCGGTTATGTAATCCGCCCTTGTTATGGAACACATGATCAAGAACCCATGACGTAGCTGAACTGCAGATGATGAGGATTACGTCTTTCCTCGCCGAGGCAAAGGAATTCCAAAAATGTTCCAGAGCTGGAATCAGGTCACACCGGGGCGTATCCATCCATGAAATTTCATCCAGAAACAGAATCTTTTTTTCGCTTTGGCTCTGATCAATAATTGTTTCCAGCATATCAAAAGCATCCATCCAGGTTCCCGGGGATTCTCCGTATGCAGAAAGGCCCGCTTTTTGCAGCGACTTGAAAAATCCGGACAACTGTGCTTCTTTGGGCAGATTGTAATAGCCTGTGTGTGAGAAGCAGAAACTGTCAGCAAATACTTCCCGGACAAGATAGGTTTTTCCTATACGGCGCCTGCCATAGACCGCAATGAACTGTGATTCGCTTTTATTCAGCGCGTGATTCAGCAGTTTAATTTCATTTTCACGGGCAATCAGATTCACTTTGCCATCCTCTTCTCTCATAAAGTCGCCAAAATGATCCAATTCATCATCTTTTGGCGACTTTATTATATTTGAGCACTTCATAAAAGTCAACAGATGTCCATTTATTTATTGGGTTTCACGTTCTTCCACGAATCGTGAATCATGACATTAAATCGCCAAATTTATGAAATTTTATCGATTTTGGCGACTTTTCCGGTATTTCAAATTCATTCCTTCCGATCGCTGCCAATGTCAAAAGTATATCGGGTCATTCCAACGACCCCGCTCCCCTTCCTTTTCATTCCTCATTTCACAAATAAGGTGTTTCGCGTATGTTCCGGACCGTGCAAAACGCGTATCACAGCCTGAATCTGC
Source organism: uncultured Clostridia bacterium (assembly GCA_946413245.1). Lineage (GTDB taxonomy): Bacteria > Bacillota > Clostridia > Christensenellales > Aristaeellaceae > Aristaeella. Next base: position 8,626 of record CAMKJS010000032.1, on the reverse strand, counting down.
TTCCCGGTATAATACAAAGCAGAGAAAGGAAGTGATATCATGGCACTGATCACCTGCCCGGAATGCGGCAAAGCCTTATCCGATAAAGCATACGCCTGTCCGCATTGCGGATACCCTGTCCGGGAAAAGAACAAATCCTACTCCCTTCGTCTCGGCAATGCCGGCGAAAGCGGCTATGCCCAGTTCCTGTATGTCTGCGGCATCATGTGTTTTGTCATCGGCGTGATCTTCGCTTTTGAAGGCGGAAAGACAAACCCGATCACCTTCTCCCCCGTCTTGTTTCTCGGCATACTTACGCCGTTTGTTATATGCGGTATGCTGCTGATCGGCATGGCCCGGGTCATTGCCAGAATCAGCGCGATGCATGACATCGTCAGCGGCATTCAGCTCGACGCGGAAATTGTGGAAACCGGCCTCACCAGGCATATTCCGACAACCCCAAACCCTGTCCCCGCCCGTTCAGCGGCCGCCGCGGGAAAATGGAAGTGCGCCCGGTGCGGAACCCTGAATGACAGCCAGGCGCTTTCCTGCAAAAACTGCGGTGAATACCGGTAGAAAAACCATCCGGTTTCTCAGTTCGGAAACAAGAATCATTCGCCGCATACACTTTTGAACTCTTTTTTGGAAATAGTGGTTTCTTCTCCTGTCCACTGGTCCTTTTTGGGCAATCTTATTTAATCGCATTTTTCCTCTGTCAATATTCTTTTCATTAACGATCATAAATATTGACAATATTGTCCATTAAGGCTATAATTTCGTGTGTAATGAGAACGTGGAGGGACGCGTATGGGACGCAAAGCTGTCACGGTGATGCCGCAGACGCAGCAACTGCTCAGCCAGATGGGAGAACAAATCCGTCTGGCCAGGCTGCGCCGTCATCTGGCTTCAGAACTGGCGGCGGAGCGGGCCGGCGTATCCAGGCAGACGCTCACCGCTATTGAGAAGGGCAGTGCGTCTGTGGCGCTGGGAGCTTATGCCGCCGTGCTGCATGCCCTGGGAGGACTGGAACAGGATCTCCTCCTCATTGCGAAAGACGACGAACTGGGTCGGAAACTGCAGGATCTGGATTTGCCTCAACGGAAGAGGGCGCCGCGTCAAACCAGAAAGGAGGAGGACTGATGGCTGGTAAAACCATATACGCCTATGAGTGCTGGACATCGGTGTCTCCCTCACTGATGGGGCGTCTTTTTGTGGATACCCTGCGCGGAAAGGAAAGCTGCTCTTTTGAGTATGATACGGAATGACTGAAAAGGAAGCTGGAAAGATACTCACCACCATCCGGACGCAGTGGCATTACATCGCTGCAGACTGCGCTCTGGGCAGAGCTGCCCAGAGCGAGATGGCACAGGCGTTCGCGTTGTGTGATCAGATCAGGTAACGATATCCCGGAAAGCAATAAAAACAGGAGGGCGAACACTATGGCATTTTTACAGGTTCAGTTTTTCTCCAGAGTCCTGAACGTGGCATCCACCGTCAACGTCATTCTTCCGGAAGCGAGTCAGGGAATCGGCATTACCGCCTCTGAAAGCCCTTCCCTGCCCAAGGTGCTCTATCTGCTCCACGGCTACAGCGACGATCATTCGATCTGGATGCGCAGAACCTCCGTGGAGCGGTACGCAGCCGCCCACAATCTCGCGGTGATCATGCCGGCGGTCAATCACAGCTTCTACTGCAACGAAGTCCACGGCGAGCGGTACTGGGACTACGTCAGCGACGAGCTGCCGAAGGCCATGCACTGTTTCCTGCGCATCAGCGAAAAGCCGGAGGATACCTACGTCGCCGGGCTGAGCATGGGCGGGTACGGCGCCATGCGGCTGGCCCTGACCTGGCCGGAGCGTTTCGCGGCGGCCGCCAGCTTCAGCGGCGCGGTGGACATCGCCAGGATTTTCTTCCGCCACGCGGAGGACGGCACCGCTGAACGGATCTTCGGAAACGTGAAGGACGTCTCCGGCACGGAATATGACCTGATGCATCTGATGAAGATCAACGGCACCGCGCCCAGCAAGCCCCGGCTGTATGTCAGCTGCGGCACGAAGGATTTCCTCTTCGAAAGCCATAAAGCCTTTGTCCCGGCCCTGCAGGAAAACGGCTGGGACGTCACCCGGCATGACGAACCGGACGCCGTGCACGAATGGGCCCTCTGGGACCGGGAAATCAAAAAGTTCATCGAACAGTTTGTTGATCCCGTATCAAAGTAAACCCGCTTTACGACAAACGAATCCGGAAACCGGATTCGCTGTGCCAAACAGAATCATGGAGAAGAATGGTTTCCCACGCCGGGATGGCCACAAAGAAACACGATGAAAAAACTCTTGGCTTTACTGCTTGCGCTGCTCTTCCTGCTGACTGCCGGCTCCCTGGCCGCGGCGGAAACGATCCCCTTCCCCGGCGGTCCCGTCGTCGGCATCGCCTGGCGGGCGGATACCGATTCCGAGTTCTTTACCTCGATCTGCCGGGCGGTGGAGGCCGCCGTCGTCAAGCACCTGGACAACATGGAAAACAAAGACGACTTCATGGACTACGACACCGCGATGAAACCCTTCCTCTGGCTGATGGAGCAGATTTCCGAGCTCATGGAAGACGCCGCGTAAAACAAATCAGACTCCCGTCACCGCGGGACGCTCTTCAGCCTCGGGCAGTTCGCGAAAGCGTCCTTCCCGATTCTGCTTTACTGTTTCATCAGTACTCCCCTGTTTCCCCCCGGCTTATGACGCGTTATACGAGTATTGCGGTTACGGCACATTCACGATATACACGGACATGAAAGCCGTGTTGATGATTGAGCCGCCTTTTCCCTGCCGAATCATTTGTTTTCCGGCTGCTTGTGCCGTAAGGAAAGCACCGGTCAAATTGATTCCTCAGAACAGACTGCATGCCGGGGCATTGTCTCCATACCATGTGCCATTGACCGATCCGGAGTTTCCATTATATTCGTAGCATGTGAAACCACTATACGAAAAGTTTCCGCAACGTGAGCCTTGCTGGTAGTCTTTACAATTAGAGTTATTACCGGAATAGTTCTGGCAGTCCCCAGGCTTCGATGAATCATATGGAGGACAAGTAAAATTACCACTGAATGCCATAAAATAGTCCCCGTCAAATCTGAGCACTTCAATTTTCGGAGCTTCGTATTTCATATTTCTCCCCTCCTGCGCTAACCCATAAACCATTTTGCTTTTTAAATTATACAATAAAGTTATCGAATTTACAATAAAAAGGTCTTGGAGCCAGGGCAGTCTCTTTTGAAAAGTTACTGTTCACGGGGTAGGCGGATCATAAACAGATAAATATCCGAATGAAGGTCAGATACGCGTCATAGAGCCTGACGCCATCCGCTCCCCGATTATCGCCCCCAGATGATTTCAAGATCAGCTTCATAGCAAGTATATCAGTTTTTTTCTTCAGAAATAGGTGCGTCAGTTTGGCTAATAAAGAAACCGCATCTTTTCGACCAAGAAAGGAAGGATAGAACATGGGTACAGGCTATATGCTTCGCTGCAGAAAGTGCAGATATGAGATCAGTGCTAATTTGGGCATCGGCTTTCGCTTTCCATTAGCATATCAGGAGACAATGGAAGCCGCCAGAACCGGGACATTCGGTAAAACCATCAAGCATTTTCTTGAGGACCACCCCGACGGTGCTTTGAATATTGATGAGGTGTTTCTTCAGTGTCCGGAGTGCGGAGCACTGAAAGCCGGACCGGATCTGTCCATGTATATCCGTAATCCAGATGTTCAGCGAAAGGAACAAGGCCGGTGGTCTGTTGCACTCCCCTTTGAGGATGCGGATTATGTTTCTCCAATGGAACTGGAGCAGGATCGTTCCTATGTGTATTATGCTCCTGGGCAAATTTGCGAAAAATGTGGTAAACCACTGAAATCCATAACGGAAATTGATCTAATGAAAAACGATATCGCGTCCGGACATAATACGGGACAGACAGTCCTTTCCTGCCCCGAATGCAAAGAATCGTTATGGGTTGATGGCATCATAATGTGGGATTGACAGGTATAAAAATCGTGAGCAGTCAAATATCTGCTTTCCCTGCCATCCAATTTGTCCCTTTGACCGTCCTTCATTCACCGGAGACAGAAAGTGAGCGAGGTCAGTTTACAGCTAATCTACCAATCCATTCGCAGATATGCCATGATTTTCGGCAATGTTTCCGAAACTGCTGAACTGGATGAATTTTGTGATTTTGATGATTCATATGAGGACCTGATTATATGATCGGAAGAATAATGCCATATCTTGATTATCTGTTATCCTGCGAAAAAGTATATAAAATTGATACCGGTTCTGGCCTTCTGCTACCGATGTGGATTGTCAATGAGCGACGCACATTCGCTTGGATGGAAGCATTATATAGATCCATGGACCATTTTTCTGGATATACAATATCAAGGCAGTTAAGAATCCGGATTGCTCATGCACCCAATACTCACTGCAAATCGTTTATGAACATATCAACTGAATTACACCAAATGCTCAATCAGTTTTGCGACATATTCCAGGATTTGAATGATAAAATCATTAGCAGATACGAAAGTCCCGGAGCCATTGTTCTACTATCTCGTGAAGATAGAGAAAAATGGGATGAAGCCCGTGAAAAGATATATGAATTGCTTTATAGCGATAGGCCGCATGGCAGCGGTCCTCCAAGCTCTGTTGATACATCCACTATGGTCTCGCTTCCATACAATTGGATTTGATAGGAAGATTTCTGCGTGTCGCCTCGTTCCCATATAAGCTGTACACCTAGCCAAATTAATCTTATGGCCTGTCTATTTTGCCCATAGAAAAATCATTGATAAAAAGCGTTCTATTCTTCGACCTTTGGAGTGCCATCACTGTTACGTGCAAGTTTCATTTTCTCAGCAAAAATCTTAGCCATCGTTTTAATGCCTTCCTCAGTTTTTATAAACTCAGGCGAAACTTCACCCTTAGCGATCATTATCATAATAACAATATATGCTTCACCTAAAGCGGATGTTAAAGCAGCCGCAGTAGCACCCGATATTGCACCGCCTGCTATTGAGCCAACGCCCGGGATAAGCTTTAGCAGATTTGTGACAATGGTTTTCCCAAGTAGAGTCATTCCACCTGTACCAATAGTGGCAGAAAGAATTGCCGCAAAAGCCGCCTTATCTACAGGAACGCCAAATACAGCCGTAATGCCTGCCATCATACCGATTTGCTCAGGAATTAGTAGAGCAGCATCAGAAAAAGGAATAGGTACCGCACCGATAGCAGCAGCACCAGCCGCAGCAGTGCCTACAATCGCTCTGGCTCTTTTCTTCTTAAGCTCCATGTTTACGCGCTGTATTGCGGCAAATGTTTCTCTTACGCTTTCAGGTATCGCATCTGAAATAAGCTGTGCCAATTCAGTAACGCCTCGCGGCTTTGCTGTGTAGTCTTCATCAACATAATATGCAGTTGCCAGCACAGGAACAATTGCTTTGATTTTGAGACGTAAGGATTCAATATACGCTTTCAGCGCTGCTGAGTCATTCTTGTTGAACGACTGTGTCAGAACAATGAAGATAGGAATATTATGAGTGATTATTTTCGCCTGAAGGTTCTTGATAAAATCTGCTTCATTATCTTCGAAGCGATGAGACGGAGTGCTTACGCAATACAAAATACAATGTATCGCGTCATCTATAGTTCCTTCTTCAACTTGCCTGTTAATCACATCAACTACTTGAGAAAGAAGTTTTGACATGGAATTGTCGCCGCCAAGCTCTAATCCCGGTGTGTCATAAACCGTCAAATGATCCCCCGGTATTCTTACGATATCTGTGGTAACGGGACGTCCCAGACCAGTCTTGACACGGTTCTCCCCGAAAAGAGTATTAATGAGAGTACTTTTACCAACTCCTGTTTTTCCCAGGATCATCAGATTTATGGTCTTCAAACCTTCCCGCTTCCTCTCTATCTGGTCCATGATTCTTTCAGCAGCTGCAAATGGATCAAGATAATCGTTTTCCATGGTTATCCTCCTTGTCAAACTGTATATGCTATTTATTCTTCGCAGGCGCACTCAATTCCTTTTCACGTCAGAGTGTGCAGCCTATCACACCAATTTTTTTGCCTTGCTCTATATTTCTAAAAAAAACGATATATGTTTCGCAAGAAAAACAATCGCCTTTGTAATCCTTCCATTCGTTTCTCTGCTAAATAATCATCTGTAAACAACTCCATTTTTGCTCGACTCCCGTCACCGCGGGACGCTCTTCAGCTTCGGGCAATTCGCGAAAGCGTCCTTCCCGATCCTGGTGGAACGTCCCCACATGAGCACGTCTTCCAGACTGGTGCAGCCTTCAAACGCATAGTCTCCGATGTACTCCGTGCCGCTGGAAATGCTGATATCTTCCAGACTGGTGCATCTCCTGAAAGCGGAGTTCCCGATATTCGTATCTCCCCACAGGATCACGGTGTCCAGATCGGAGCAGCCCTCAAAGGCGGATTCCTCGATCACCCTGCAGCTGCTTGGAATGCTTACGTCTTCCAGGCTGCTGCAGTTCATAAACGCTTTTTTGCCGATACCGGTGATGTCGCCCCAGATGATGACCGAGCTCATGCTGGTGCAGTTTTCGAAGGCTGAATCCCCGATATACTTCACGCTGCTCGGCAGGCTGATGTCCGTCAGCCTGGTGCAGTCCTTGAACGTATTCTTTTCGATACTGGTCGGGTCGCCCCACAGGATCACGTCCTTCAGGCTTGTGCATCCCTCAAAGGCGGATTCACCGATAAAGGTTGTTTCTGATGGAATGCTGATATCCCTGAGCTTTGTGCATCCCTTGAACGCTTTTGCGCCGATATACGTCAGGTCTGCCCAGTTCAGAATATCCTTCAGCGACGTACAGTTTTCAAACGCGCCGTCCGCAATTTTCGTCACCTTCCGGCCGCCGATTTCCGAAGGAATCGTGATGGAACTCTGGGCTTTGGTGTATCCGCAGATTTCGACGGTCCCGTCGCTCAGCACCCGGTATTTGACGTCACGGTCGCTCAGCACGGTGCCGTCCGCCACAACCTGCTTGGCGGAAGGCTCCTCCGCAATCGTTGTTCCGGTCGGCGTAACCGGCTCGGCTTCCTCCGCGGAAGCCGTCGTCTCCGGATAAACAAGATTCAGTTTATGGACATACAGCGTGATGGTCTGGTACGTCTGACTTTCAATCAGGTTGGAATACTCGTTTCCCTTGCTGTCTCTCTGAAAAGTATACTTCATTTTGGAATTCGGAGCGACATCCTGCGCCGTAACCACATACTGCTTCAGGAGATCCTTGTTCTCCGGATCCAGGTAAGCGCCGTCGTCCGCCACAAAGTTGAATTTGATATTCCCGCTGCCGTACTTATCCCGGCGATCGCCGGCAAGCGACGTGTAACCGAAGGACGCGACGTTTTTGCCGACATAGTTCCTGATATAACTCGTGTACCTGTCCGGCGACGGATTGATGGGAATCAGCTCGAAGGCAACGGGATCCCCCGCCGTCGTTCCGTCCATTCTTTTCACAGCCAGATCAATCACCCGGACGCTCTGGAAGTCAACCAGGTTGCTGTATTCCTTCCCGCTGCTGTCTTTGCTGAAAACGTACTTCATTTCCGTGTTGGGCGCCAGATTCTGTCCGGTGACGATATACTGCTGCAACAGCGTTTCATCCTCGATATCGATGTATATCCCGTCTTCCGTCACGAAGATGAACTCCAGATACCCGGCGCCGTATTTTTCCAGGCGATCGCCGCCCAGGGAAGTATAGCCGAACCCGGCGGCGTTACGGCCCACGTAATCCTGCACATACCAGGTATACTTGTCGGGTGATGGATTGACAGCCACAGGAACATGCGTCGCCTGACGGCTGCTGCGTTCGGCGGTAGCCTCCCGGATCAGCTCGTCCAGCTCAGCATCCGTCAGGGAAGCGTAGTCGATCTCCAGTGCCAGCGCTGACGTAAAGCAGGCAATGGCCAGCAAACACGCAAACAGGGCAGCAAACAGTTTCTTCATGGGTATTCCTCCAATCTCAATCTGAGCGCTTCTCCCACGCCCGGAATAAGCATAGCAGGCGCGGAAGCCATTCTGGATTTACCGGTGTATCTTTGATTGCTCAAAAAAGCCTGCTGATCCTTAGCTGAATCAGCAGGCGAATCAGGACGATATATTCTTTATATTTCGTCCTAAATATAATGATCAGGATGTAGTCTGTTTAACTCCGGTTTTCCCGGACATCAGCTCACCGGTCAAATTGATTCCTCAGAATATACTGCATGCAGGGGCATTGTTTTCATACCATTTGCCATTGACCGATCCGGAGTTTCCATTATATTCGTAGCATGTGAAACCAGTATACGAAAAGTTTCCGCAGCGTGAGCCTTGCTGGTAGTCACCACATTGAACCCCAGTGTTGCTATCGGCATAGTTCTGGCAGTTCGTAGGATCCGCCGGATCATATGGAGGACAAGTAAAATTACCACTGAATGCCATAAAATAGTCCCCATCAAATCTGACCACTTCAGCTTTCGAAGCTTCGTATTTCATATTTCTCCCCCCTGCACTAACCTCAAACAACCTTTTTTAAGGAAACGCTGATTTAATCGATAATTTCTTGTTAATTCACCCCCTATATG
>CAMKJS010000031.1 GCA_946413245.1 uncultured Clostridia bacterium | reverse complement strand
GCGTTGTTGATGTTCATGTTGGTGGTGCCGCCCACCTTGCCCTGGCGGTACCACTTGAAGTTGGAGTTCGCCAGATCAGCCCAGTGCGCGAAGTGCAGCGCTTCGCCGTTGGTGCCGAACTCGTCGTTCCGGTACAGCATCAGGATGTTCTGGATTACCAGGCCGTAGGCTTTGCCGTCGAACTTGTATTCGCCGACCTTCTCCGCCCAGGTGGGAGCCCAGTCCATAATCTTCAGGTTCTCGTACTGGCCGTTCACCAGCTGAGACCAGCGGACTTCGTTCAGGCCGAAGATCAGGTCCCCGTCCTTGTTCTCGTTCGCGGCCTGCACGGCGGCCGTGTCGCCGGAGATGACGGAGTTGTCGTCGATGGAGATATCAAAACCGGCTTCCTTGGCGGCTTCGATCAGCCAGGTAACCCGTTCCGTGGAGTTGGAGTTGGAATAGATCCGGATCGTGGAAGCGCTGGCCGCACCGATCACGGAGAGCACAAGCGCAAGGGTCAGACAAAGAGCCAAAAACTTTTTCATGGAAAAACCTCCTGTAACATATTCACCTGACGGTGTTTTCTTGTCAAACATTATAGTCATTTTCAGCTTTTTATGCAAGGGTTTTGCCCCGGTTCGCTATATTTTTTTGGCCAGCAGGCGGCTGTTCCGCAGGCCCTTCGGGTAATGGTTTTTCAGTTGTCCGCCGCTGCCCTTGATCCACCCCAGGGGATATCCGCCGAACCGGACCACGTTCCAGCCCGGGGCTTCTCCCTGCAGCGCCTCGCCGGCCAGAAAACGGAGGGCTTCTTCTTCCGTGAGATCATACCTGTTTCCTTCCTTGACGGAAAAAGCCATTGCCGCGGCGTGATCCGGAACCGGGATGCCGGACCGGATCTCTCCCAGATGCAGGCCGAGCCTGAGCACGGGGATTCCGGAAAAATCCGGGCATTCCGGCATGGACACCAGCGTGTTCCCGAACAGCAGGTCCGGCTTCGGCAGAGCCGGAAAGGCCTGGCGGAAGCAATCCCGCTTCGCCCGGTCGGCAGTCGGAAAGCTTTGATTCGGCCGGAAACCCGCGGGCTGATCCCCTCTTCGCCGCAGCAGGGCGACGAACTGCCCCTCACCTTGTATACGGTGCGGATATGCGCAGAACATGCCGGTGGATCCGTCGATCCCGGGCAGTTCAAACGGTTCCGGGGCAAAATCCGTAAACTCCCGTAGCAGCCAGCTGATATTCTCCTCGTTTTCAGCAGGGTTGAAGGTGCAGGTGGAATACACGAGCCTTCCTCCCGGACGAACCATGCGGACGGCGGCTTCCAGAATCTCCCGCTGCCGTTTCGCGCAGCCATCCGCGGCGGCGGCGTTCCATTCCCGGCAGGCCTCCGGAGTTTTCCGGAACATGCCTTCCCCGGAACAGGGCGCGTCCGCCAGTACGCCGTCAAAGGCTTCTTCCCATTTCGCGGCCAGCTTCCGCGGATCGGCGGAAACGACCGCGGCGTTCGGGATTCCCATTCTTTCGATGTTTCCGCTCAGGATTCTCGCGCGCTTCGGAACCGGCTCGTTGGCTATCAGCAGGCCCTTCCCCTGCAGATCCGTCCCGATCTGTGTCGCTTTTCCCCCGGGAGCGGCGCACAGATCCAGGATCTTCTCTCCGGGCCGGGCTCGCAGCACCGCGGCCGGAATCATGGCGCTGGGTTCCTGAATATAGAAGGCGCCCGCCTCGTGCCATACGGTGGCGCCAGCCGGAGAACCAGCGTCCAGGTAGTACGCGTTTTCCGCCCAGGGGATCCTTACCGGAGGATTCACGAACAGTCGTTCCCCGCCGGCCTTCATGCCGTTGATCCGGATTCCGCGCAGGGGCTGCTTTTCGTACGCCGCAAGAAAAGCCGGCATCTCCTGCTTCAGCTGCCGGCTCATTCTCTCCGTAAATTCTTCCGGTAAATATACTGTCATATTTCTTCCATCCATTCCGGCTTCATGCGCCGGGTAATCAGGAGCCGCGGCGTACGCAGCGCGCACCTGCTTAAAACGTCTTCCGTTCCGGTTGTCAGCACCTTCGGAACGCCGAGCTTTTCAGCGCAGGCCAGCACGAGCTCCTCCCCTTTTTCCGCCATGTCCGGGGTCGTCTGATCCGCCAGGTTGGCGTTGTTGATCAGTAAATCCAGCTCCATCCGGCTCCGGGAGCGGATCCGTTCCGCCAGGTCGCAGACGTCCTCCACGGTTCCCGTCAGCGGACGCATGCAGTTGATCACCATGGATGTCAGCGTTTCTTCCCGGCGGGCTGAAAAGGACGGATAGTACCTGCCCAGCGCGGCGGCGCCGGTGTCGTCCCCGCCCACGTCGAAAACGACCCGCTGCGCGGGTACGTCAAAAACGCTCTGGATTTCCGCCGGCAGGGCCGGTATATCCACGGTCGTCATCGCGAACACCGGCATCAGCACGCGGATCCCTGCTTCTTCCAGCTCCGTCCGCTTTTCGGCGCTTCGGAAATACGGATTCACGATATCCAGGTCCACCAGCGTGGTTTCGCCCTGTGCACGGAGATCATACGCGAGCTGCAGGGCAATCTCGGTTTTTCCGCTGCCGTAATTGCCGGTCAGCACAATAAACTGTTTATGACGGATCCATTCCTTCATCGCAATTCCTTCATTCTGATTCCGTTATTCGTCGGAATCCTCCGGTTCCCGCCACCGTTTCGGATAGACAGGCTTGTGATACGCCTCGTTCGGGTCGATCAGCTCCTGCGGCTCGCGGGTGCGCATCCTGCTTTCGGGCTGGTCTGAAAAGAATTCGGATATCCGGATCCTTCTCCTGTTGGCGAGAAGATTCCGCTCGGTCTGTTCCGTTCTGGAAAAGCCCTCAAAGCTTTCGGACGCGGGCCGCGATACCGGCCTGCGGTAAGGGCTGTCCGCCGGAACGGCGTAACCGGATCTCGTCACGGTCTCTTCCGCGGCCGGATTGACGGATTCCCGGTATGCTTCGGACCTTCTCCTTCGCCTGGCCGGAGCGGCAGGCTCGCCGGCAGCCGGCACCGGTTCTTCCGCCGGAACTTCGTTCCGCGGCGCTGCTTCGGCGGAATAAACCGCTGCGGAAGACGAAGCAGCTTCGGAAGATGAAGCAGTTTCGGAAGCATAAACTGCTTCGGCGGCAGATACTTCCTGCGCCGTTTCCCGTACGGGTTCCGGCGTTTCCGCCCTGTTTGCGCTGTTCAGAGACCGGGTCCTGCTTTCTGTTTCCGCTTCCGCGGCGTACCGATTTTTATTGGTCATACGGCGGAAAAAGCTGCCCCATACCTTATAGGGCTGCCAGCGGAAAAGATATACCGTAAAGTCGATCACCAGCCCGGCGATGCAAAGAAACGCCGCGCAGAGTATCCAGTTCCTGCCGAACCAGGTCCAGAAAGGTTTCTCCTCCGGATTTGTCAGAAGAGCCCATACCGTACTGACGGCCGCCTGAAACCAGCCCAGCAGGAGGCTGAACAGGGTGTTGACAAAGCTTCCCATGTTTCCTCCGTTGATGTCCAGACAGAAAAGATTACTCTTCTTCCTTCGGACTGATCTCTACCGTAACGGTCACGGTATCGTTGTAAAGGATGGCGTCCTCGGACGGCTTCAGCACCTTCAGCTGGAACTTCGTCGTCTCCTTCAGGTTTTTCACGTTGATTTTCCGGGATTCCAGAGGGATATCCGACAGCTGTTCCAGCACGTCCCCGGTGGCGGCCACCCGGATCGTTTCGGGGCTGATCCGGATGCCCGCGATTTCATATCCCTTCGCGACGGAATTGTATGTCTCGATCAGGCCGGTAACGTCAAACGATTTCGTCGGCAGGATCTGCGTTTCCGCCAGCACCGTGTCGATAATCGTGGAATCGCTGGTAATCTGCACCAGCGAATTGTTCACGATCTCGCCGGAGCGGTCTACCAGATTGAAGGAAACCGGCGTCAGCACGGTACCCTCTTCCCATTCGATGGTGGAAGGATCCAGATATCCCTTGGCCCGCAGAATCGTCTCCACCACGGATTTCGGGCCCGCCACCGTAATGACCACGGGATCCACTTCTGGCTTGGACATATACCATCCGTCCGGAATGGTTCCCACGTTCACGGATACCGGAATTTTCTGCCGGATCACGTAATCTTCCACCACCACCTGCACAGAAGAAGGAGAGGTGTTCACGACCCGCCCGTAGGTCGAGGAATTGGAGTTGATCAGGCGGACCTCCTGGATTCCGGTGCCGTTGATTTTGCTCAGATCCACGCGCACGTTGTAGGCGGACGCCTCAGCGTTTTCATACTGCTTCTGAGGCACCGCGGCGGTGATGCTGACGCCGGACAGCATGGTTTCCAGATCGCTGGTGACGATGTATCCGTTCCGGCGCATGGTATCCGCGCCGTTAATGCTGACGTTGACGTCGTTGAACGTTTTCTCCCGCGTCAGCGTTTCGTCCTGGCTGATCAACCCGGCCCAGAGTACGACGGAGATGGCCACGGCAAGGACCTTCATCCACAGGTTGTGCGTGATCACGTGATGCAGCGCTTCCAGGGCGATGTCCCAGGGCGTCTGTCTGGATTCGGTCTTTTCGGTTTCGGTCTTTTCAGTTTCGGTCTTTTCGGTTTCGCTCATGCCTCAGCCCCCTCCTTTCTCCTCCCGAAGCTTTTCAGGAAAGCAGCCAGTCGGGTAGTCTGTCCGGAATAGATGTCGTTCAGCACGTCCCGCAGCATGTCCATCGTCAGGGGCCTGGTCAGCACGCCGTCCCTCGCCATGCTGGCGATGCCGGTTTCTTCGGAAACGATCAGCACGATCGCGTCCGTGTTTTCCGTGATTCCGATGCCGGCGCGGTGCCGTGTGCCGAGCTCCCGGCTGACGCCGCTGGCTTCCGCCAGCGGAAGAATGCACGCCGCGGCCTTGATCTGGTCGTCCCGGATCACGACGGCCCCGTCATGCAGGGGAGTATTCGGCTCAAAAATGTTCTCCAGCAGGGGCGCGGAAATGGCCGCGTCCATCTGCGTCCCGGTTTCGATCACGTCCTGCAGCCCGGTTTTCTGCTCGAACACGATCAGCGCGCCGACCCTGCGGCGGCTGAGATCCTGAATCGTCTGAATGATTTCGGAGATGATCAGTTCCCTCTCCTCGTCGCTGTTCGCGTGCTTCCCTTTGGTGATCAGCCTGCTCCGGCCCATGCGCTCCAGCGCTTTGCGCAGCTCAGGCTGAAACAGGATCACCAGCACGATGGCCCCGTACTGCAGCACGGACGTCAGCAGCCAGTTCAGGCTCACCAGCCCCAGCAGGCTGCTGAGCAGCACGATCACGAACATCAGAAACAGACCCTTCAGCAGCGCGCTGCCGCGGGTGTGCCTGGTCAGCTGAAGCAGCTCATATATAATGATGGCTACGATCAGAATATCGATAATGTCGACGATGCCGAGGCGATGCGTCAGATTCCATCCCATATTCCGCACGGTTGTCCAGAAATCGTTCATCGCCGGCACCTCCTTCATCCTTCATTATACACGACACAGCGGTAAAAGCAAAGGGAAGCCTTCACTTTTTTTCGGTATTTTTTTCCTTCCGGAGCGCAGGAAAAATCCGCCCGGTTTTCGGATTCCCGGGCGGAAATTGGCCAGTATTTTATCTGGCTTTGATGAACGGTTTTCCGTTCGCGGACGGCACGTGGGATTTGCCGACGAAGATGATCAGCACGATCACGGTCACGACATACGGGATCATGGAAAGCAGCTGCATGTCGACGCCGCCGGAGCCGCCCAGCACGACCTTCAGGCCGGAGCAGAAGCCGAACAGGAGACAGCCGATCAGCGCGCCCTGCGGCCTGAACTTGCCGAAGATGACGGCCGCGATGGCGATGAAGCCCTGGCCGACGATGGAAATGGGCCGGAACTGCGTGGAAATCGTCATCGTCACGCAGGCGCCGCCGAGGCCGGCCAGGAAGCCGGAAAGGGTCACGCAGGTGAACCGCATTCTCAGCACGTTGATGCCCAGCGTTTCACAGGCCTGAGGATGCTCGCCGCACGCCCGCAGGCGCAGGCCGAACTTGGTTTTGTAGAACACAAACCATACGATGATCGCCGCGGCGAACACCAGATAGGTGGAAACGTAGTTTGCGAAAACGTTGTCCATAAACCGGCCGAAAACCGTGTTGGTGTCGAACACACCGGCGAACAGCTTCGGCAGCTTCTGGGTGGCGTTCAGAGGGATCGTGTCGGTGGAGTTGAACAGCACCCGCGCGATCATGATCACGATTCCGGGCCCCAGCATGTTGATGGCCGTGCCGGCGATGGTCTGGTCAGCCCCCAGCCGCACGGTAGCCGTGGCGTGCAGCATGCCGAACAGCGCGCCTGCCAGACCGCCGCAGAGGAAACCGATCCAGGGGCTGCCGGTAAAGTACGCCACGACGGTGCCCGTGAACGCTCCGGCTGTCATCATACCCTCGATACCGATGTTCACGACGCCGGATACTTCGGAGAAGCAGGAGCCGAGGGCCGCAAACAGCAGCGGCGTCATATAGGCCAGCGTCGCGTACAGGATAATGCCAAGACTGTTCACAAAATCCGTCATTTGGATTCAGCCTCCTTCCGGGCAGCGGATGCCGCAGCGTTTGCGCGTTGTCTTCTTCTGATGTTTTTCAGGTTTTTGAAAATGACGGAAATCGCGATGAAGAACACGACCGTACCGACGATCACGTTGATCAGCTGAGTCGGCGCGCCTACCAGGTTCAGTTTGCTTCCACCGTAGATCAGCGCCCCGTAGAAGATTCCGGCCACGAAAACGCCGAAGGGATTCGAGCATCCCATCAGGGCCACCACGATGCCGGCGAACCCGAAGCCCTCCTGAGAGGCGAATACGCTGATCCGGTTTCCCATGCCCATCAGCTGGAGCGAACCGGCAAGCCCGGCCATGGCGCCGGAGATGGCCAGGGCGGTCATGATGGATCTGTTCACGCTGATGCCGCCGTACTCCGCGGCGAACTTGTTCACGCCCACCGCCTTCAGGTTGTACCCCAGGGTCGTTTTCTCAATGATGAACCAGATCACCAGCATGATCACCAGCGCCACCAGAATGCCCCAGTTGGCTGTCGGCGCCAGGCCGTTGGCCTTGATGAAATCCTTGGAGAAAAGCATGCTGGCGTTGGCGGAGATATTTTTGGTCGCTTCGGCGGAGCCTTCGCTGTGGATGGCGGGAATGCCCGCGATGAAGTTGGATAGATAGAACGCGATCCAGTTGAACATGATCATGCTGAGCACTTCGTTGATGCCCCATTTGATCTTCAGGAACGCGACGATGCTGCCCCACAGGGCGCCTGCCGCCGCGGCCACGAGGAAGCACAGCGGGATCAGCACGGGCTTGGGCAGGTCGGGCAGCAGAATGCTCACCACGCACGCGGCCATCGCGCCGACCACGAACTGGCCCTCCGCGCCGATGTTGAACACGCCGGTTTTAAAGGAGAACGCCACGGAGAGGCCGGCTACGATATACGGCACGGAATACACGATCACGTAGGAGAAGCCCTTGACGGAGGTGACGCTGCTCACCAGCCTGCCGTAAGCCTCCCCGACCGACAGCCCCATCACCAGCAGGAACAGCGCGCCGATCAGGAAACCCAGCAGGATAGACAGAATAATATGAATGAAGGTATTTTCAGAAATCACGTCCAGGAAGCTTTTTTTCTTATTCATGTTTCTTCCCTCCCGCCATCATGAGTCCGAGTTCGTTTTCGTCCGCCTCGCCGCCGGGGATGGAACTGACGATCTTTCCGTCGAAAATGACGTCGATCACGTCGGAAAGACTCATGATCTCGTCCAGCTCAAAGGAAACCAGCAGAACCGCCTTTCCCTTGTTCCGCTGCCCCACGATGTACTGGTGCACATACTCGATTGCGCCCACGTCCAGGCCCCGTGTCGGATTCACCGCGATCAGCAGGTCCTTGTCGTTCTGCACCTCCCGGGCGATAATGACTTTCTGCTGGTTGCCGCCGGAAAGGGTTCCCGCGCTCCGCTTCTCGCTGCCCCTCGGCCGCACGTCGAAATTCTCGATGGACTGGGAAGCGTGGGACAAGATCGCCGGCCGCTGCAGTATTTTGTTTTTGGAGAACGGCGTTTCCCGGAAGTTCTGCAGGATCAGGTTGTCTTCAATGGAGAAGTCCAGCAGCAGCCCGTGCTTCTGCCGGTCCGCCGGGATGCTGGATACGCCGTGGTTGAAGCCGAACCGTGGCGGCTTGTTGTAGATGCTGACGCCGTTCACCGTCGCTTCGCCTTTGGTTCCCTTCCGCAGGCCGGTCAGGATCTCCACCAGCTCCGTCTGTCCGTTCCCGTCGATCCCGGCGATGCCGACGATTTCCCCGGCGTGCACCTGCAGGTTCAGCCCCTTCAGGATTTCCACGCCGCGGTAATCCAGCCCATGGAGATCCTTCACGTCCAGCACGACAGGGCCGGGCTCCTTCGGCGGCTTGTCCACCTGGAAGGTGACCTTTCTGCCCACCATCATGCTGGCCAGATCGTTTTCCGTCACCTCTTCGACGTCCACGGTCTGGATATATTTGCCCTGCCGGATAATGGTGCAGAAATCGGCGGATTCCTTGATCTCCTTTAATTTATGGGTAATCAGGATGATGCTCTTCCCGTCCCCGGTCAGGTTATGCATGATCTGGATCAGCTCCACGATTTCCTGCGGGGTCAGCGAGGAGGTGGGCTCGTCCAGAATCAGGATATCAGCCCCGCGGTACAACGCCTTCAGGATTTCGACGCGCTGCTGCATGCCCACGGAGATATCCTCGATTTTCGCGTCCGGGTCGATGGAGAGGCCGTACCGGGTAGAAATGTCGATCACGTTTTTCTTCGCGGTCTCCATATCCACCTTGATTCCCTTCATCGGCTCCGTTCCCAGAATGATGTTCTCCGTCACCGTGAACGGCTGCACGAGCATGAAATGCTGGTGCACCATGCCGATTCCGGCGTCGATGGCATCCTTCGGGGAATTCATCACGATCTTTTTCCCGTTGACCAGAATATCGCCGGAGGTGGGCTTCAGCAGGCCGTACAGCTGATTCATCAGCGTGGATTTTCCGGCCCCGTTCTCCCCGAGAATCGCGTGTATTTCACCCTTGTGGACTGTCAGATTGATCCCGTCGTTCGCGACGAAATCGCCGAATTTCTTCACGATATTTCGCATTTCGATGACCGGCACGTTCATATCCACATGTTCCCTGGCCAAACCAAATCCCTCCCGTTCCGAAGCTGCATTCAAGTAAAGGATTTTCCCTTGTCCGTTTCGTATATTTTACAGGGAATCCGGCCGTTGGTCAACACTTTTTGCCAGGGCATTCGCGCTTTTTTGCTTCGCTTTTTTTGCATTCTCCGGGCTCCGGTTCAATTGACATCAGCCCGCTTTCAGATTAGAATGTTCATGACCGGTTTGTCTGAAAAACTGTGCCTGCACATTTCGGAGGAAGAATATGAGTGAAGCGCTGAAAATTATTCAGGATCCGACCCTGACCTATCGGCAGCAGCTGGTTTCCCTGGCCCGTCTCGGGGAGAGCACGGATCAGTCGCTGCGCTATTCGGACGCGTATTACGAGGCCAAGCGCCGGGGTGCCCTCTGTGATCTGAACGAAGGCGTCATGCCCTACCGCCCCCGGTACATCTGCCCGGATTACGATCTTCTCTTTCAGAAGGGCTGCGAATTCCTGCAGCTCTCGCCCCCGCAGGATCTGCTGGAGGCGCTGAACGCGCTGGAAATCTTTTACTGCCACGTCCCATCCATCACGACGTATCCCGTCTATCTGGGGGATCTGGACCGGCTCCTGGAGCCCTTTGTTCTCCGGGAAGACCGCGCCTTCGCCAAAAAGGCGCTGCGCCTTTTCCTGCGCAGTATCGACAGGATTCTGACCGATTCCTTCGTGCACGCGGACATCGGCCCGGAGGAAACCGTCACCGGCCGGCTTCTGCTGGAGCTGACGGAGGAAATGCAGCTGGCCGTTCCGAACCTGACCCTGCGGTACGATCCGGACGTCACTCCGGAAGACTTTGCCCTGGCGTGCATCGGCTGCATGCTGAAAACGGCGAAGCCTTCCTTCGCGAACCACCGCATGTTCGTCCGGGAATGGGGCGAAAAGTACGCCATCGCCTCCTGCTACAACGAGCTCATGATCGGCGGCGGCGGCTATACGCTGCCGCGGATGCGCCTCTATGAGTGCTCCCTGGACGCGAAGAATCCGGAGGATTTCATCGAAAACGAGCTGCCGAAGTATATCGATCTCCAGCTGGAGTATATGGATAAGCGGGTTCGCTTCATCGTCGGGGAATCCAACTTCTTCAAAACCAATTTCCTCGTCACGGAGGGCTTTGTCCGCCGGGAGAACTTCATCGGCATGTTCGGCGTCGTCGGCCTCGCGGAATGCTGCAATCATCTGCTGGGCATCGCGGACGTGAAGAAGGGCTTCGGCATGGATCCGGAAGCCACCGCCCTGGGCGTGCGGATCATGAAGGCCATCGAAAGCCGGGTCGCCGCCCACACGGCGCCGTACTGCGAAGCCTTCGGCCATCATTACAGGCTGCATGCCCAGGTCGGCATCGAAACCGACGGCATGGACGATTCTCCCGGAACGCGGATCCCCATCGGCGCTGAGCCGGCCATGCTGGAGCAGCTGCAGGTGAACGAGCAGTTCCATCCGTTCTTCCCCACCGGCACCGGCGATATCTTCCGGTTTGAGGAAACCTGGGTGAAAACCCCCGCCGCGATCCTGCCGATTATCAAAGGATCCTTCTCCAGGGGCCTTCGCTATTTCTCCGGCTACCTGGACAACAACGACGTGGTCCGCGTCACGGGGTATCTCGTCAAGAAGAGCGAAATTGAGAAGCTTCGCCGGAAACAGCAGTCCCTGAACCAGGTTACCCTGTTCGGAATGGGAGCCCAGGACGGCGGCCACGCCCTTGATCGGAGGATTCAGCGTCATGATGAATGCCCCGGTGAATAAAATCATCGACTTTTCGAATGTGGACGGCCCGGGAAACCGGACCTCCATTTTCTTCCAGGGCTGTTCCTTTGACTGCATGTTCTGCCATAATCCGGAAACCATCCATCTGTGCCGGAACTGCGGCGCCTGCGTGGACGGATGCCCGGCCCGGGCCCTTTCCCGGGACGCTGCGGGCGCCGTGTGCTGGGATCCGGACAAATGTGTCGAATGCGATCAGTGCATCCGCGCCTGCCCCTGGGACGCCTCTCCCCGCATCCGCCTGATGACCGTGGAAGAGGTGATGCGCCGCCTTCGCCGTACCATGCCCTATATTGACGGAATCACGGCTTCCGGCGGGGAATGTACGCTGCAGAACGATTTCCTGATCGCCCTCTTCACCCTGGTGCGGCAGGAAGGAAAAAGCTGTCTCCTGGATTCCAACGGATCCTTCGATTTTGAGGCCGATCCCCGGATTCTGCGGGTGTGCGACGGCGTCATGCTGGATGTGAAGGCGGTCTCCCCCGCCTGGAGTCAGCTGCTGATCTCCGCTCCGCCGGATCTGGTTCTTCGCAATCTGGATTATCTCCTGTCCGTGGATCGCCTTCAGGAAGTGCGCACGGTGATCTTCCCGCATCAGGACAGGGAGAACGAGGAAACCGTCCGCTACGTCGCTTCCCGGATCGGCTCCGCCTGCGACTATCGCATCATCCGCTACCGTCCCTTCGGCGTCCGGGAGAAATATCAGCGGATTCTCGGGGAGGAGACCACGCCCGCGGCCCTGGCGGAACAATACGCGGAGCTCGCCCGCTCCCTCGGCGCCGCAAAGGCGTACGTGGTATAAAAAACAGCCGTGCTTTTCTTTCGAAAAGCGCGGCTGCCTTTTTGCTCAGGGTGAAGTCCGGGCATTCCGCTTTCCCCTGTCTGGTTGATTTGCTGAAAGCAAATCAATCTTCTTTAGTTCAGAGTGAAGTCCGGGCACTCCGCAACCGTGGTGGGAACGGTCTTCTCACCGGCGATGATCGCGGCCTTCGCGTCTTCAACGACCTTCAGCACGTCTTCCGGAATGTGATCCCGGGTGGGAGCCAGGTCGACGCCGCCGTTGGACAGGTCATACATATGGATACCGGCGGTGAACGTGCCGGCCTTCACAGCCTTGGAGATGTCCTGGGAAGCGACGTCAACGCGCTTCATGGCGGAAGTGATCACATGCTCCGGAGCCAGGTGAGCCTGGTCGGTATCCACGCCGATCGCCCAGATTCCGGCTTCGTCACAGGCGTTGATGACGCCCATGCCGGTGCCGCCGGCAGCGTGATAAATCACGTCGGCACCCTTGGTGATCATGTCCTTCGCAGCGGTGTTGCCGCCGGCGATGTCACCGAAGTTGTTGGCGTTGTACTGCAGCACGGTGGCGTCCGGGCAGGCTTCCTTCACGCCGGTGATGTAGCCGATGCCAAACAGATTCATGGTATCGGAAACCATGCCCTGCACGTAGCCGACGGTCTTGCTCTGGGTCACGGAGCCAGCAACCAGGCCTACCAGATAGGAAGCCTGTTCCTGCGCGAACATCAGGCAGGCGACGTTGGGCAGGTCAGCGTTGGTGGAGTCGTCGATGATGGCGAACAGCTGCTCGGGATTGTCCTGAGCGGCTTCGCGGGTGGCGTCAGCCAGCATGTAGCCTACGCAGATGATCAGATCGTATCCTTCGTCGATGAAGGTGTTGATGTTCGTCTGATAGTCAGCGTCGGTCTTGCTCTCCAGATAGTTCACTTCGATGGAAGGATCTTCTTCGTGCAGCTTCACGAGGCCTTCCCAGGAAGTCTGGTTGAAGGACTGGTCGTTCACGCCGCCGACGTCGGTCACCATGCCGACCCGGATCGAAGCCTTTTCAGCGACGCCGAAGGTCATGCACATGGAAGCCATCATAAGAGCCAGGAGAATCGCGAGAACCTTTTTCATGAAATATTTTCCTCCTTTTCGGCAGAGCCGTTTTCTGAAGCAATTATACCAGACATTGCCGTCTTTTGAAACTGTTTCCGGAATAATTAACACAAGCAAAACATAAATGTAACATCTCACTCACCGGGGCCGGCTCCGCTGTTATTCGTTTCCCCTGTAGGTCGGCTGGTACTGCGTTTCGGAAATCGGCGTCGTCTGGAAGGTGCTTTCCGGATACACGGGCTGGTATTGCGTGGTGGGCTGCTGGATATCGGCGATGAACTGCCGCATCATATATCCGTAGTAACCGTTGATCTGGATATAGTACCACTCGGATCCGCGCACGATCACCGTCAGCGGCGTCCCCACCGGGAAGGAGCGGATCGTGCTGTATCCCTTTCCGGGGCCGGACCGCAGATTCACGTTCCGTCCGTTATAGCTGATCACATAGGCCGATCCGGTATACACCGGGGTAACGGGAGGAACATAGGTGGTCGTCAGGAACTCGGACATCATATAGCCGTACCGGCTGCCGATGCAGATATAGCTCCAGATACTTCCGGCGGAAATCATCTCGGCGCTGGTGCCCACGCTGTAGAATCCGATGCTCGGATAGTTCTTTCCGGGACCGGAGCGCAGATTCACGCCGAAGCCGTTCCGGCTGGTGACGTACACGGTGTATCCGCTGCCCGGCGACATCGTCGGCGTGACGGGCGTCACCGGCTGATAGCTGCCGGAGCCGCTCTCATGATGCGTGGTCAGGAACTGATTCATCATGTATCCGATATGGATGCCGATCTGGATCTTGGACCAGTTCGTCCCGTTGCTCAGCACGGTGCAGGGCGTTCCCGGAGGATAGGAAGCGAGAATGCTGTATCCGAGCCCGGGGCCGGAGCGCAGCCGCACGTTCAGGCCGTTGGCGCTGGTCACGTACGCGGAATATCTGAACTCGCCTTCAGCGTCCTCGGAAGTTCCGGTGCCGGACAGAATCAGATAATTCCCCAGCATATAGCCGGTTCTGCCCTTCGAGTCCTGTACGGCGTACCAGGAGCCGTTCTGCCCGGTGACCGTGACCACCGTGCCGCTCGGATAGCTGGCGATGATGTTCCCGCTGAAAGAGGGAGCGTCCCGCATCACCAGCCAGCCGCCCTGCACGGTCGCCGTCTGCTGCGCCGCGGAAGCGCGGGTTCCGGCCATGCACACGCACAGGAGAAGGGAAAGGAATAAGGCTGTCATTCGTCTCATTTTCATGTTCAACCCCTCCGATTCTGAGTTATCCGACATCCGTTTCATCCGTGGTGATGGAATGAATCATGTAGTCCAGCCAGGTATACAGCATTTCCTCGGCGGATTCCGCGCAGGAAATCGATATGTGGTGGATTTTGGTTTCCGTGATCACGTACAGGTCCACCAGCAGGGTGCCGTCGTCCTGCCGCCGGTCGAAGCGGACGCAGCCGGATTCCTCGTAGTGCTGGATTTTCGCGTCCGGGGAATCGAGCATCACCGCCTGCTGAATCATTTCCGCCGTCAGGCCCTCGCCTTTCGGCATGCATTCGATCAGCATAAAAATCTGCCCGTCTTCTCCGGTCGCCATCGCGACCCCGCCTTCCTCGCTGAAGGAAAAGGAGGAAGGATACTGCATATGGAAGCCGGTTTCACTGTTCAGATATTCGCTCATGGCTTCCTCGGCCACCGCCGCGGTCAGCTCTTCCAGATCCATGCCTTCCATATCGTCCACTTCCGCCGCTTCCAGCAGCGGCTGCAGCTCCGCAAGTCCGCTTTCCTCCGGCATGGGATCGGAGTCTCCCGGCGGCACCGCGCCGTCTTCCGCGCCGGCGAAGGATACGATCCCGGCCGCGGCCAGGATGACCGCCAGCGTCAGGGCGCCTATCGTTCTGTAAAATGCTTTCCGTTGTTTCATTGAGATTCACCGTCCTTTCGAATCCGTTCTCACTGAAACAAACGAAGCACCGTTCCGGATTCTTCCCTGTTTTTTTGAAAACCCGGCCCGGAGGAGCTTCTGAGCTTAAAAAAATCCCCCTCCGATTACGGAAGGGACTTTATCACATAATAAGCGCAGTTCACACCGCGGCAGCCTTGTTCAGCTGCTTGGCCAGACGTGCCTTTTTGCGATTGGCGGCGTTCTTATGGATGACTCCCTTGGACGCAGCCTTATCGATCACAGCGTATGTCGCAGACAGCTGTGTGCCGGCGTTGCTGGGATCGGCAGCCACAGCACCGTCAAACTTGCGTACGGAAGTACGGATCCCCGTCTTCACAATGCGATTGCGCAGATTCTTCTTCTCGCTGACCTTCACACGCTTCTTCGCGGACTGGATGTTTGCCAACTCGGTTCACCTCCTTAGGACTGAATCAAAACCACCAAAGAAAGATATCATACTTATTCATAAAAAGCAAGCGTTTTTTTCAAATTTTCCTCTCTTTTCCCGATAAAATCTCTTCCCTGCAAAAGAACTTTCGTTTATAATGAAGTGTAACATACAAAGGAGGCTGCATTTTGGCGAAGGAACGGACGGATCAGGTCAGGCGTCTCGGCGTCCTCGGTGGAACCTTCGATCCCATTCACCGGGGGCATCTTCAGATGGCGCTCAGCGCCATGGAGCAGGCCCGCCTGGATCAGGTTCTGGTCATGCCCAGCGGAAATCCTCCGCATAAATCCTGCGCCGCCGGCGCGGAAGACCGCTGGCGCATGGTGGTCATGGCCTGCGCACGGGATCCCCGCCTGGTTCCCAGCCGGCTGGAGCTGGACCGGGAGGGTCCCGTCTATATGATCGACACCCTTCGCGAGCTGAAGAAGCTGTATCCCAAAGCCGAGCTCTTTTACGTCGTTGGCACCGACGCCTTTATGAAGCTCGGCGGCTGGTACGCGTCGGAGCAGCTTTTTCCCCTGTGCACCTTTCTGGTCTGCCCCCGCGCGGCTTACGCCGATCCGGCTGCCTTCAGCGCCGAAAAAAAGCGGCTCGCCGGGCTGGGCGCCCGGATCGTCGCCGTGGATATGGCGCCGGTGAACGTTTCTTCCACGGAGGTGCGCAGCGCCCTTGCCGCCGGCCTTTCCGTTCCCTCCCTCGATGTTTTTAACCGGGAATACTGCGGCAGCAAAGGGCTGTACGGGATGCCCGCCCGGGTGGAGCAGGCGGATGCCTGGCTCAGCCGTCTTTTCGAAGCCCTGACGCCGCACCGGTATATGCATTCCCTGTCCGTGGCCCACACCGCCAGGCGCCTCGCCCGGCTCCACGGGATCGATGTGCTTCGGGCTGAGCAGGCGGGCCTTCTGCACGATTGCGCCAAGTGCCTTCCGATGAAGGAAATGCGTCGGATTGCCGTGGAGCATTCCCTGACGGACGACGAAACCGTTCTGGACAGCGGCGCGCTGCTGCATTCCCTGGTCGGGGCCTGGGTCGCCCGGAATGAGTACGGCATGGCGGATCCGGAGGTTCTCAGCGCCGTCGCGTATCACAACACCGGTTTCCCGGGCATGTCGAGGCTGGATATGTGCGTGTGCCTCTCGGATTCCATCGAGCCGACCCGGGAGAGCTATCCCCTCCTTGAGAACGTGCGGATTCTTTCCGAGCTGTCCCTGGAGCGGGCCCTGCTGATGTCCCTGGAGGGAACGGCGGATTACGTCCGCTCCCGGGGGAAATATCTGCACCCCCGCACGCAGGATACGATCGCCTGGCTCAGATCCCTTCCCGGCGTCCGCTCCGGCCGCGGTTAATAAATCGGTTTCATGGATTTCCCGCTGAAATGAACGAATCCGGCAGCGAGATTCGTTATATAAATACGTAGAATCACAGAATTGGAGGAATTGTATGCAGGATCAGGATCTGGTGGTTCAGCTTGCCCAGGTGCTCTATGACCGGAAAGCGTCGGATATCGTCGTGCTGAAGGTCTCTCATCTTACCGTTCTGTGCGACTGGATGGTCATCGCTTCCGGCCGCACCGCCGCCCAGGTGGCCGCCCTCGTGGACGCGGTGGACGAAAAAGCAGCCCCCGCCGGCCTGGCGCTCCGCCGCAGCGAAGGCGTCAGGGAAGGGCGATGGGCTGTTCTGGATTACGGCCATATCATCATTCATCTTTTCCACCGGGACGACCGGGCCTATTACGGCCTGGACAGGCTCTGGAACGACGGGACCAACGTGCTGGATCTGCCCTTTGATCAGTCCGCGTCGGACTGACCTCCGGCACGGATCTTCAGAATCCGGTTCAGGATCTCCTCAGCCAGTTCCCGCTTCGACTGCAGCGGATAGTCCGTCACGTCCGTTTCCGTCAGGATGGAAGCGATATTCGTATCCACATTGAAACCGGCCCCCGGCCGGGTCACGTCGTTTGCGACAATAAAATCCAGATTCTTCTTCCGGAGCTTTGCGGCAGCGTGTTCCTGCAGATGCTCCGTTTCAGCTGCGAACCCGGCAAAAACCTGTCCGGGTTTTTTGATTTTCCCGACGGCTGCCGCGATATCCGGGTTTTCCACCAGGGTCAGCGTCCATTTCTCCCCCTGCTTTTTCTTGATCTTCTCCCCGCTCACCTGTTCCGCCCGGTAGTCGGCCACCGCCGCCGCCTGAATCACGGCGTCGTGCGCCGGCGCCTCCCGCAGCATCGTTTCATACAGGTCCATGGCGGATTCGATCGGAATCGCCCGGATGCCCGCCGGCACGGGTACGCTGACGTTGCCGTATACCACGGTCACGTCCGCCCCCCGGTCCCGGGCGGCCTCGGCGATGGCGAATCCCATTTTGCCGCTGGAATCGTTGCTCAGAAAGCGCACCGGATCCAGCCGTTCCCGGGTCGCCCCGGCCGTCACCAGGATCCGGAGGCCGGCGCAGTCCTGCTTCCTCCGCAGGATGGCTTCGATCGCCTTCACGATCTCCTCCGGTTCGCTCATGCGCCCCGCGCCGCTGTCCCCACAGGCCAGCAGGCCGCTGTCTGGGCCGCAAAACCGGACGCCCCGGGACTGCAGCGTGCGCACGTTCTGCTGCGTGGCCGCCGCCGTCCACATGCCGGTATTCATGGCCGGCGCCGCGAGCACCGGCGCCTTCGTCGCCAGCACCGTCGTGGACAGCATGTCGTCCGCGATGCCGGCCGCCATCTTGGCCAGGATATTGGCCGTGGCGGGCGCGATCACGAAAACCTCGGCCAGCTTCGCCAGGGCCACGTGCTCCACGTTCCAGTATTCCGGCGCCGCAAAGGTGTCCTTCACCACCTGGTTGGCGGACAGCGTCTGGAACGTCAGCGGCGAAACGAACTCCGTGGCGTTCTTCGTCATGATCACGTGCACGTGGGCGCCCAGATGACGCAAACGGGAGACGATTTCCGCGCTTTTGTACGCGGCAATGCCTCCCGTCACACCCAGCACAATTTCTCTGCCGGTCCAGTCCATATCAGCTTTGCACCTCATCCTCAGCGGGATTCTCGTAGGTCAGCAGACCCCGGTTGATCTCCTCGACGGCGGTCTTCAGCGGCTTCATGCCCTCGGCGTCGATCATCGGCAGGGCGCCGTTCACGATCTCACGGCCGCGCTTGCTGGCCTCGACCACCAGGGTATAGCGGCTTTCCGCATGGTTCAGAAGCTCCAGGACACTCGGATCAACAATGGACATCTTTTCTTCCTCCTTGGTTTAGTTCTCGTCAATTTCCGGTAAATAACGGACCGAATTCTGTTTTTCCGCCCGTACGATGGCCGCCAGCTTTTCCCAGGCCAGCTCGATCGTGTCGTTCACGATCAGGTACCGGTACCGGTCCATCTGCGCGATTTCCCCCCGCGCGTTTCCCAGCCTGCGCTGGATTTCCTCCTCGTCTTCCGTGTTCCGGGTATGAAGGCGTACCTTCAGTTCGTGATAGCTCGGCGGAAGGATGAACACGCTCACGCAGTCCTTCTCCTTCTCCATCACGGTGCGCGCTCCCTGGGGATCGATGTCCAGCAGCACGTTCTGCCCGTTCTCCATACGGGTGTAGACTTCGCTTTTCAGCGTCCCGTACCGGTGCCCGTGAACGCCGGCGTGCTCCAGGAAAGCGTCTTCGGCAAGCAGTTTATCATATTCCGCGTCGGAAATAAAGTGATAATGCACATCTTCTATCTCATTTTCCCGGCGTGCCCTCGTCGTCACGCTGACGGAAAACGTAAAGGTGGGATCCGCTTCCAACAGGCGGGACACAAGGGTTCCCTTTCCCGCGCCGGAGGGTCCTGATATCACAAGCAGCATTCCCTTTCTGGTTTCCTTCATGCTTCGCTTTCCTCCGTCAGCCCTTTTCGTTCCTCGATCCGGGCGGAAACCGTCTCCGGCTGCAGCGGGGACAGAATCACGTGATCCGAATCTGTAACCAGCACAGCGCGTGTTTTATGTCCGCAGGTGGCGTCGATCACATGGCCTGTGTCCCTGGCGTCCTGAATCATGCGCCGGATCGGCGCGGCGTCCGGGGAGACGATTGCGATCACACGGCTGGAGGATACCATATTTCCGTATCCGACATTGACCAGTCTCATCGGTTTCCCTCCGCGTCACTCCACGTTCTGGATCTGTTCCCGCATTTTTTCGATCTCGCTCTTCATTTCCACCACGTCCCGGGTGATCTCGGCGTCGGACGCCTTGGACCCGATGGTGTTGGCCTCCCGGTTCATCTCCTGAATCAGGAAGTCCATCTTTTTCCCGATTTCCTCTTTCGCCTTCAGGTATCCCGCCATCTGATCCAAATGGCTCTTCAGCCTGGCCAGCTCCTCGTCCACCGCGCATCGGTCGGCCATCAATGCCGCTTCGGTGATGATCCGCTGCGGATCGACAGGCTCGGAAAGCAGGGACTGAATCCGGGTTTCCAGGCGCTGCCGGTATTCTTCCGGAACGCAGGGCGCTCTTTTCTCGATTTTGTTCCGGAGGGCGGCGACGCTGTCCAGATGTGACTTCAGATCGTCCCGCAGGTTTTTGCCTTCCTTCTCGCGCATGTCCTTCACCTGGGCCAGCGCGATATCCAGCGCGTCCAGGCATACGTCCGTCATGGCTTCCTGATCCTGCTCCGGTTCGTTCCTCTGAATCACGCCGTCCAGCGCCATCAGCGTGCTCACCGTCACGTCGTTCTTGGCCCCCGTGGCCTTGGCGATATCCTTCGCGGCATTGGCGTACTGCCCCGCCAGCTCCAGATCGACGCTCAGGGCGGCGGAGGAGGTCTCCGTGTTCCGCACCGTCAGAAAGACGTCCACATGCCCTCTGCGCAGGACTGTCGCGATCCGGGCGCGCACCGGCTGCTCCAGAAACGCAATATTCCTGGGCAGACGCATGGATACGTCCAGAAAACGATGGTTTACGGTTTTCAGCTCTGCCGTGATGTCCCATCCTCCGCGCAGAACCTGGCCTGTTCCGCATCCTGTCATGCTTCGCATCCGCAGCACCTCCTGTACAAAAGTTAATTATATCATTCAGCGGCTTTAAATTCAATATTCGCTTTTTTTCTATATTTCTGAAAACCCTTTTTTTCGAAATATCTGAAAACCATGCTGAAAATCAGTTGGCACAGAAGGCCGGAAATGGTATAATTTTTCTGTCGAAAAAAGGTTTCCTGTTCAAACTGCATACGGAAAGGGGTTTGGAACCATGAAAAGGAGAATCGGTATTCTGACCAGCGGCGGGGACTGTCCCGGCCTGAATGCGGCCATCCGCGGCGTCGCCCGGGCTGCCTATGAAACCTTTGACGCGGAGATCGTCGGTATTCACGACGGGTACCGCGGCCTGATCGAGGGCGACTATTCCGAAATGAAGAAAAGTCAGTTCTCCGGTATTCTGACACTCGGCGGAACGATTCTCGGCACCAGCCGGACACCGTTCCGCGACATGCGCAAAATCGGAGACGACAAGGTGGACAAGGTTGCCGCCATGAAGAAAACGTACCGTGACCTCAGGCTGGACTGCCTCGTCACCCTCGGCGGGAACGGGACGCACAAAACCGCGCATATGCTGAGCCAGGAAGGCCTGAACATTATCGGCCTGCCGAAGACGATCGACAACGACCTGTACGGCACGGATTTCACCTTCGGTTTCCACACGGCGAACGATATCGCCACCGCGATTATCGACCGGATTCATACCACGGCCGCCAGCCACGGCCGCTGCATGGTCATCGAAATCATGGGCAACAAAGCCGGCTGGCTGACCCTGTATTCCGGCGTGGCCGGCGGCGCGGACGTCATTCTGATTCCCGAAATCCCGTACGATATCCGGAAGGTGGCCGAGGTCGTCAAACGCCGCGCCGAAAGCAACAAGGGTTTCACCATTATCGCCGTGGCGGAAGGCGCCATGGATAAAGAGGAAGCGAAGCTGAAGAAAAAGGAGCGCGAAGCGAAGAGAGTGGCCTCCCATTTCTCCGCCAGCGCCTATGTCGCGCAGCTGCTGCGGGAGGAAGTCGGCGTGGAAGCCCGGAACGTCGTTCCCGGCCATATTCAGCGCGGCGGTATTCCCAGCGCCTATGACCGCGTGCTCTCCACCCAGTTCGGCGTCCATGCCGCAGAGCTGATCAAGGCCGGCGTGTTCGGCGTCACCGTCGCCCTGAAGAACAACGAAATCACCCACAACCTCCTGAATGACGTGGCCGGCGTCGCGAAGCCCGTTCCCCCGGATCATCAGCTGATCAAAACCGCCAAAAACATCGGTATCTGCTTCGGCGACTGACACAGCCTCCCCTTGAAGCAAGGGGAGGTGGCGCTCCGGCGCCGGAGGAGATTAAACAGCCTTCCCCCATACTCGGAGGAAGGCGCTTTTTTATGTCCACTCTTTCCATACTTCCGGCTGATACCCCACCGTAGCCTTGTTCCCGCAGCGGACGATCGGCGATTTCAGCAGCCAGGGATTCTCCCGGATCGCCGGAATCAGCAGGCTTTCCCGGTCATAGTAGCAGGCCGGATGCTCCTTCACCTTCTTATCCTCCCGGTCGATCAGCTGCTCCAGCCCAACCGCGTCGATCATCACCCGGATCTCCCGCTCCCCCAGCACGTGCTTTTTCAGATCCAGCTCCTGCACCGGGATCCTCCGCTCCTTGAAATATCGCTGCGCCTTCTGCACGTCGAAGTTCTTTTTGCCGATATACAGCTGTATGCTCATGCGTCAGCCTCCTTTGCGGTTAACTGGATGCACCTTCGGATATCCTTTCCGATCAGAGGAAGCATCTTGCAATTCCGGATATCCGTCATGCGGGAAGCAATCCGTTCGGTATACCGTTTTTTAAATTCTTCCAGACTGAGATTGGTGGAGATGACCGTCGCAAGGTTTTTATTCTGCCGTCCGTTAATCACCCGGAAGAGCTGTTCCACCGTGACGCTCTGCACCATCGGTTCGCTGCCCAGGTCGTCGATCATCAGTACCTGGACATTCATCAGGTCATCTGTAATATTGCCCCCGCCGAAGTATTCGTTCCTGGTGGTCTGCAGAAAATCGTAGGCACTGACCAGCAGTACCGGAATGTTTCGTTCGATCAGCCTCGAAGCCATCGCGTGCAGCAGAAAAGTCTTTCCCAGACCTGACGGTCCGTACAGCAGTAAATCCCGTTTTTCACACTTTGGATACTGATTCGCCCACTGTTCACAGTTTGACTTTACAAGCAGCATATGTTCCCGTACTGAAAAATTGCTTCCCGGCGCTTTCTCATCGGAAAACACGTCGTCTCTGAAACGCTCGAATGTTTGCTGCTCGCTGCCGGTGAGGCCAAGATCCCGCCGTAACATTGCCTGATAACGCTTTTTGACGCATTCGCAGGTTTCCTTGATTGTTTCTCCGATTACGCCGGTATCTTTGCAAATCGGGCATCGGTACACAGGCGCCAGATAATCGGCCGGATACCCTTTTTCCTCCAGCTTCGTCCGGATCTGCTGATTCAGCTGTTTCATTTTCTCAGGCAGGTCTTCCGCCTTCGCTCCCCCCCGCAGGATATCGCGGAGCGTTCCGAACACAAGGTTTTCCCGTTCCCGGGTCAGCGCGGCTATTTCCGGAAAGAGATTGCTGATCTCTTCCTTGCGGCGCTGTTCCGTCTGTTCGTTCTCTCTTCTGATGGCTTCGAGTTCTATCTCAATCTCCCTGAGCAGTTCCTCACGCATCCGGCTCTCCTCCGTTCATACGGATAAACAGATCCAGCATTTCCTTATCTGTTCCGCTGTAATCTCTCTGTTCATATTCCTGCGCCGTGACGGTTTTTCCTCCCGTGACCTTTCTCTCCGCGCCGGCCTTTTCCAGGAAGCGCTGCCGTGCCTTTTCCGCTTCCTCCGGGGTCCGGATTCCCTGATCCCGGTATACAGACAGAATCTTATCCAGGTACGCCATAGGCTTTTTCGCTTCGGCAGCGTATTCCGCGGTCTTCAGGATCATCTCCTCGGAGAATCCCCATTCCTCTTTCCACTTCGTGACAGCCTTTCTGCCGGCCTCGCCGAGTTTTGGCTCGTCTCCGTTCCAGAGCTCCCGCAGTTTTTTCAGCAGCTCGTTCTTCGCGTGGAATTCGTTCACATAGGCCCGTACGTCGCTCTCTGTTTTCAGGCCCTTCTCCTGCCAGGCCTGCAGCAGCTTCTTCAGGTCCGCCAGTCCCTTCCCGTTCCGCGCGCATTCCCGGGCGCCGATCAGGATCACCTGCTGGGGGTACATCTTTCCGATTTCGGTCATCAGCGCTTTACTCTCGGGCGTAATGGCAGTTCCGCTTTCCAGCGCGTTCAGCACCTCCCGAAGCCTTTCTCCCAGCTCCTGATCCTCGGTAATATCCGCCGCGGTAATCGCATCACTTTCCGGCAGGCTGCGACGCAGGCCGTTCAGAATTCCGTCCAGGTATCCCATGTTCGGCTCGCCCTTCGCCGTCATCGCGCAGGCCTTTTCAATCGCTTCGTCGCTGAAATGCCATTCGTCCCGCCATTTCCGGTACAGATCCAGCTGCGCCTCCGAGGGATACCCGCGTTTTCCGAGCTTGCGCAGAATTCTGCGCACGGCTTCATATGTTTTCACGTCCCGGGAGAGAAACGCCTCGGCTTCCTCCACTGTGCTGATTTTCTCGTCCGCCATTTTCGCCGCGATCCGGTCCGCGCTCTGGATGGTGAAGTCCTTCCCCTTCACCCGGGCCATATGCTTCAGCAGCATGATGACCGCTTCCCGGGGAAGCTTCAGCTCCTCCACCCATTCAAAACAAGTCTGAATCTCGGCACCGTGAAGCCTGCGCCCATTGTCGAACACGTCGTATAGCGATTCGGCAAACTGATCGTATTCCGGATCGGTCGGATTACTCTCCCCGGTGAATACCTTATGCAGATTCACATATTTCCATGCCGGCGGATGATCGCTGATTCTGCGCACCAGGCCTCTCCGCTCCCAATACCGGTACGCTTTCAGGATGGCCTCCTCCGGCATATTCAGCTCCCGGCTCATCCTTTCCGTCGTCAGATCCGGATCCGCGTGATAGCAGCGCATGAGTCCGTACAGATAGACCTTGATATTGTCTCCCGGAGCTTCCGGCAGAAATTCCAGAATAAACTGGTTCTCCACCGGCGTCACGTCAAACATCGCGTAGCGGTCATCGAACGAAAAGGTCACGAACCAAACGCCTCCTCATGGGTTTTCCGGAATTCCCCGTTTTCTCCTCCCGGCCTTCCGGGTATCCCGATCATTTTACCGTAATTATCCCTCTTTCGCAAGTGTACCGAAAGGACATCTCATTAGGTTTTGACAGCAGGTTTTGACGGCCTCCTTTGTACCAGGTGGATCTGGCAGGGACGGCCCTTTTTGGTCCCGACAGACCTCTCGCTCTACCATGGATGGACCAAAAAGGTCTGTCCCTCCGGTCCACTCCGTATCTGCATTCAATTGCTTTCAATTGCATGCAATTGTCCGTCTGAATCCGTATCCTAATCCAAAAACGAATCCGTATCCAAAACACACACTCTCTCCGTATCCAATACCCCCCATACCCCCATACCCGTCATTTCGTTGCAATGTTTTTGAAAATCCTGTACGCGTGTGTGCGTAAGTCTTTGCGGTCATTCTCAAAAATTGGACCCCTCGAAAATTTCCGAGGGGTTCCCTCTTTTTTCCGGTTTTGCGTTTTTCCGGGTTTATACTGTGTGTGAGGGCCGGAAAGCCCCACAAAATCCACAGGGAGGAATCAGCCATGGGTAACAGGATTCTGAAAGAGAGCATCGTCACCAGCGATAATCTGGATCTTCTGACACCGTTTCAGGAAACGTTTTTCTTTCGGCTCCTGGTAATTGTCGACGACTATGGACGGATGGACGCCCGGCCGAAGCTGCTTTCCGCCCGGCTGTATCCCCTGAAGAACATCCCGGAGGAAACCGTCTCCGATTCGCTGCAGGTCCTGGAAGAAGCGAACCTGATCTTCCTGTACCAGGTGAACGGGAGACCGTATCTGCAAATCGTCACCTGGGAGCGGCACCAGACGATCCGCAACAAGCGAAGCAAATATCCGGATCCGGAAGGATTGCTGTTTTCCGGGAGGCCGTCTGCAGGCAGAGAACCTGCGCTGAAGCAGGATCAAGCTGTGAACGCCGACTCTGCCGCCGCCCATGAATCCGTTGTGAATCAGAGTTCTGGCGAAACTCCGAACGGCCGGATCATTCTGACACAGCCCTGTGCCGCTTCCGTCGCTAAGATGACAGTCCCAGCGGATGCTGCGTCTGTGGGAATGTGTCCCCCGACCGCGTATACAGGCTCTGCTTTCCACAGCGCGCCGCTCCGGGAGAATCCCAGGCAGCGGGCAGAGGGATTCCTTGGCAAAATCCAGGGAGCTTTTGAGGAATTCTGGGCCCTGTACCCGAAAAAGCAGGACCGGCAGAGCGCCGTGGCGGCATATGTCCGGCTGAACCCCTCCGAAGACCTGCACAAAAAGATGCTGGAAACCCTGAAGAAGTATTGTGCCAGCCCGGAATGGCAGCGGGAATGCGGGCGGTATATCCCCTACCCGGCGAAATGGATCGTCTGCCGCCGCTGGGAGGACGAGGTGCCGGAAGCTGCCCCTGAAAAGCAGGATCATACACGCGGCCTTACCCGGGAATGGACTGTGTCTGCGCAGAACTATCAGCAGCGGGATTATTCCAACGTCGACAGGGAAATGCTTGAACTCTTTATCCGTAGCAATGGCGGAACAGTATCCGGATCAGATACCACGGAAAGCGCAAAAGCGCAAAGCGCTTCTTAATCGATCCCACCTGACTTCAGACAAATCCCTTCGTATGGTGACGCTTTTTTCAGCATCCTTTTTGCGATATTAAACGCAGGCTAATGCTTATTCGTGATCCCTGACCCACTGAAGCAGTTCATCATATTTCATGCTGCCGTCAGCTACCGATAGACCGACATGGACCAATTCTTCGTCCGTGCAGCGAATGCGAATACCATTCATTTCAAGGAATGTCAGCATGATATATATACCGATCCGCTTATTCCCATCGACAAACGCATGATTGGAAATCAGGGCATATCCAAGTCGGGCACCTTTTTCCTCTTTCGAGGGGTAGAATTCCTGATCACCGAAGCCTGTAAATGCGCTTTCCAGCGCAGAATCCAGCAATCCCTCATCCCTTACGCCGACGCTTCCACCTGTTGCTTCCGCAAGCATCTGATGCAGAAGCTTCACTTTATCTTTAGAGAATTTTATCATTTTGCAAGCTCCTCAAAAGCAGCTTTATGTTCCCGGAGAATTCGAGCTGCTACGAAATTGATCTTCTCATCTTCTGTCATCTCGATTTGTGGCTCAGTATCCAGATCAATCACAAAGAGTTTCGGTCTGTTGTTTTTGAAAACTACGACATGACCTTTTTTCTCAGCCATTTTTGAGACTTTGGAAAAGTTCTGATTTGCTTCCGTAGCGGTAACAATAGCACTGGTATCGATATTCATTAAGCCACCTCCTTCAGTTACATAATACTCCAATTATAGGAATAATTCAACCTATAATATTAAGAATTATAAAATATTATAAAAATTGTAAATGGACCCAAAATTCATAGGTTTTCCGTTCCATCTACATCTCTGCGTTCCGACGAATGACGTCGTCGGCATATCCATTTTTTACTTCTGGAAAACCTGATAAATTCATAGGGCAATCCCCTGTCTTCAGAATACTGGCGGATTTCCTCTTTTTCAGCATCGCTCATTTCATCCCAGAAAGGACGATCCGATACTTTCCAGTATGTCTGCATTTCGTCTATTCTGAGTATATCACCCCAGGGGGCGAGGTATGATTCTCCGACCTTGTATTTTCCAACTTCTTTGTAAACCCGAGTGGTATAGCAATATCCCTGCTTGTTCAGTGTTCAGCCAGTTTTGAACTGACTCATATTCATGCTCCGGGAACGTTATTTTTTCCAGCATATACAAATGCTCCTAGCAAAAAGCCTGCCGATCCGGTCGAATCAGCAGGTGAGTCAGGACAGATAATTCCTATATTGCGGCCAAAGGAGTATGCAGATGAATGTTAATTTCCGCTTTGATAAACACGCCAGAAACGTTCTAAGACTGCTCCCACTATTTCTTCTGCTCTTTTACCGGTTTCATTTCCGGAGTGGCTGGCCGCAAATCCGGTAGTTTCGTGCAGCCACCCTATAGCCGTACCCGCGCCATAAGTACTGGCCATCTTTCGTACTGCATCGTTAAACTGAGCTGCGGTCATAGGGGCTCTGCCATTTACAGAACACATACCGGTTGTAGGATCATAAGTAAAAGATCCGCCGTTGACCTGATCCAATTCATCCGGACTCAATTCCCTCCTGCCGCAGTCCTTCAGAATCTCGTCAATCTTCGCCTGTATTTCCTTATCCATAGGAATCCTCCTTCATCCGCGCTTTGGCATTTTGTTTTTGTTGGTTACATCAGTCGATACGCATCAGCCTGTACCGCCGGCAGTAACTTTTCATCCCTTTTTTGTACTTTATTTGTATGCTTAGGGCCGGAATATGCTTCTGCTATTTGTAGATAAAGTTTGAAAAGCCCGCACTGCCGCCGGTCTCTTTTGTGCTGTAGACAAAAAGCCCGAATCTTGCACCGGTAAAATGATCCAGTTTGTATACCAGTTTTTGGTTTTTACCGATTTTGATCACCTTGCCGGAATCAGTACCGTAGAAAAATGACACCGTATCGTCAGCAGGCGGGATAAGGCCTGACTGTTTACCGGAGGCATTTGCGTGATCTGTTTTCCGGTATGTACCGTAATCAAAGCAGACGCCGGCATACAATGTGACAACCGGACTGTCAGGCAAAATACATTCCACTTCCTCAAACGGCTCATCATCATGCCTCTCACCCCACATCTGTGCGGGATCGAGTTCCCTTTTTCCCATCACAAGATAACAGCACGAATCTCTCTTTGTTACTGCGATAAAACCATATTGACTTTCAAGCAGGCACAGACCGGCATAGTCACCGTCGTTGAGATCGCTTGCGTCAACCGTAACGCTTGCTTCGCATCCCGGGAAAAGCGTTCTCTGCGTAAGGACATTCTGAGCCTGAACCAGGTTGCTGCTGATTTTGCCTGTTGCAATCGTTACAATGCCTTTTTCCGTATCTCTTTTTATCAGCGACAAATCAGGCTCATGATTAAACTGCCAGCAGGGCTTAAACCCAAAGCTGGAAGACAATAAGCCGGTATAGTCGGTTCTGAAGTCGTCGCTTGACACCAGAGGAGCGTATTCGTATCCGGGCTTCAAATCTTCAATTTCGAATTCTTCGGGAATCTTCCCATGAACACCGAAAACAGGAAAATTTACCTGGACATCCGTGTCTGCCGATATCGCGTCCCCGCCTGAAGCGGCAGCGGTTACCGATAAATCCGCCACGGAAGTGCTCTGCCAGGTTACAGGTATCAGAACGGGAATCCGTCCGACGCTGCCGCTGTCCTGGAAAAGCATGCCGTACCAGTTTCCTGAAGGAGTTTCCACAATCCCGCCCTGAGCGACTCCGGAATTTCTGTATCCCCTGTCGTCATTCATCACGTCTCTGCCGTAGTAAGGACCTTCCGGCTGATCCGCAACAAAGACAGCCTCAGTTCTTTTCGGTGTGGTCTTGGGAAAATGAATCAGAAAAATGTAGTATTTGCCATTGATCCTGTAAAAGTGTGCCCCTTCATATCCGAGATATACATTGTCTGAATCAGACAGGATCAGTTTCGCCGGAGGTGTTCCCGCATCCGTCAGATGGCCGGATTCATCAAACCTGAGTTCATTTAAATAGATATTCTTGTTTCCTGAAACGATATAAATCCGGCCGTCATCATCAAACAAAATGGAATTGTCATGGTAGAAGCCTTCCAGCGTATACTTTTCCCATGGGCCGTTGATGTCCCCGGACTGATAGATATAGGTCCTGTGAGTATCATTCGCCACAAAGCAAATATAATAGACACCATTGTGAAAGCGAAGGCTTGCGGCCCACATGCCGCAGCCGTAAATGTTTTCTTTCCCTTCCAGCCGCTGCGCGGCAGTGCCGTCCAGGGTGTCATATACATAGGCGGCATGCTCCCAGTTTACAAGGTCATAGGAACGGAGGATTTCGCAGCCCGGCATAAAATACATTGTCGTGCTGACCATATAGTAAGTATCCCCAACCCGGATCACATCCACATCCGGATAATCCAGTTTTGTGATGGGATTGATGTTTTTCCGCCTTGTCATCCTCAATTCCTCCGGACTTTCTTCCTGGTTCCCTGCCGCGCTGCCGGCCGGTTCCGGGACTCTACTCAGTGGAAGAATCCGGTAATCAGGTCCACAATCAAGGAGATGACTCCCGCCGTGCGTTTTTCCTGCTTCTGGTATTCCGCATATTCCTCGTCCGTCGCGGGAACATGATCCTCGTCCTGTTCCTCAGGCTTC
The DNA here is from genome assembly GCA_946413245.1 of uncultured Clostridia bacterium. Classification (GTDB taxonomy): domain Bacteria; phylum Bacillota; class Clostridia; order Christensenellales; family Aristaeellaceae; genus Aristaeella. The sequence continues at coordinate 4,172 of CAMKJS010000031.1, read as the reverse complement.
TCTACTTCGTTTTCCATGGCTTTCTCAGAACTCCCAGGCCCACATGCCGTAGCTTTCGGGGTCGTATTCAAACTGCATACCTTTGATGGTCTCGTCGCTGGATTCGGTGCAGACCAAATTCCCTTCCCCGTCGAAGGCGAAGGTCGCGGTGCACTCTTCCACGTGCTGATCCGCATCCAGATCCAGCTCGCCGTTCTCCAGGTAAGTGTAGACCTGCTTCGTACCGTTCATAACGAGGGTGTTCGCTGCCGGGTCGTAATTGCCGCTCCAGGACCAGTACCAGCTGCTGAAAGCGCTTTCGCCCCACTCCAGCCACGCGTCATAGATCAGGTCTTCGCCGGCCCAGTTGATCTTCAGCTGCGCCCGGTCGCACAGGTACACGCCGGGGAACCGGCCGATCCGGTTGAACACGGTTGCCGAGAAGGTGGATTCCTTTTCATCCTCCCAGCACAGCTGGTCCTGATCGTTGATGAAGAACCGGGCGCTTCCGTCCTCGTACTCATATTCGGAGCTGGTGATGGTGCCCGTCTCGTCGAAGGTGTTGACGGACTTCATGCCGTTCTTGTCCGCGACCAGGGACTTGGTCTCCTCGTCGTAGGTCAGCAGGTATTCCCAGGAATTGAAGGTTCGTTCCCCGGTCATCTCGGTGACCACGATCTCGTATCCGTCTTCCGTGTGTCCGGCGTCAATCCGCACCTGCGCGTCCCCTGATACCCAGTAGGAGTCGAAGGCCAGCACCCCGGGATGCTCGTCCGCGTATGTCTTTCCGGCGGGTTCCTCTGCAATTGCCACAGCCGTCAGGGCCAGGCACAGGGCCACCAGGATCGCAAAAAATTTCTTCATAAATGATACATCTCCTGTTCGTTCTTTCCCGTCTTGCCGCCGGGCGTTTATTCTATCACCGGATCCTTGTCCGTGACAAGTTCCCGTCCGCCTTTCTCCGGCGGATAATGGTTTATACGCAGGCAGAACCGGCGATGACAGCCGCGTCTGAAAAAAACGAAAAACCGCAGCAGGCCTGCCTTGCCAGTCTTCGGTCTTTGGAAGTCTTCAGGGCTGAAAAAGCCTCAATTGGCATTCATTGGCTTACATGCATGAGCAGATACAGTTTGCTTTTATCGTTCAGATCTCGCAATAGGAATAATGCTTAAACAGCCTGGCTAGATCACTTACATTCATTTCTCCGACTCGCATGGACGGGAACAGGCCTTCCGGCATCCGCTCCCGGGCATATACCCGCCGGAAGAACTCATCCGTCTCCCCGCCGTCCAAATCCGATAGGAAAACAGATCTGAAACGCTGTCTCCCGCTTCACAGGCTGCTGCAGGATACTGAGCCACTTCCATGATTTTCTCATGAGGCACATACGACTTTCCTCCTGCAGCAGCGTTTTAGGTCGGAATGATGATCATTTCTTGTTTCCGGCCTGATATAAGCTAAATCGGGTCGGAATCGGGTTTTTTTAAGATTCCGACACACTTTACGGGGCGGAGATTTGTTCCCCGCCCCGATACCTGAAAGTGCTTATTTGGTTTTCTTGCTCTTGGCGGAAGACCAGGCTGAATAATACTTCTTGCCGTTTACCGTCTTGTAGGTGCGAATCCGGACATAATAGGTCTTCTTGGCTGACAGCTTCTTGAGCACTGTCTTTGTGGTTGCCGCTTTGCTGACGGTCACTGTCTTGGAGTTTTTGAACTTCTTGCTGGTGCTGTACTCAATCTCATATCCGGTAATATTGCTGCCCTTGCTCCATTTGACCGTCAGTTCCTTTTTCCCGGCTGTCAGGGAGGACAGTTTCACGGCTTTGGGGATGATATCGAACTTGACGGTCTTCTTGCCGGTATAGCTGCCTTTGCCGGTAATCGTGACGGTAGCCTTGCCGATTTTCTTGTTGTTTTTATAGGTGACGGTATAGTCTTTTCCGACGGTCAGTTTCTTTCCGTCATACTTGACGATCACCGTGGGTTTGATTGCTTTGCCTGTATAAACCTGCGCTTTGATCGCGGTGATCTTCGCCTTGCTTATATCGATACTCTTATCCTTGACTTCATACAGAATCGCATTGCTGACGTTGCCGTCCGGATCCTCGATCCAGCAATAGCGCTTGTTCATCGCGGGAGAGGATCCGTAATAATCTACAGATCCTTCATAGATGTATTCCGAACCGCTTTCGCTCAGCATGATTGCGGAAGCGCCCATGCCGCTCGCATCTTTGATGAATTCATAGTATACACGGCCGGCCCGTGGGCTGTGGATCACCAGCTTCTCATCCACCGTCACCGCCTTGCTGTCCACAGTAATGGTAAACGCAGGCTCAGGCTTGGCAAGGATCAGATGATAGGTCTCGCTCTGATCTATGACTTCCCCGTTTTCGTTATAGGCGATAATGCACAGATCCATACTGGTTCTGTCCGGCGGCATGGCGCCTTCATGCCAGGAAGAGCCCATCCGCCAGCCGGGATACTCTGTATATCCTTCCGTTGAAAGCCCGTACTGAGCCGCCCCTTCAATATCCGGCCAGTCATACTCCAGCGTCTTCATGCTGGAGATCGTCATGCCGTCTTCGATCACGGTGCCGTCCACAGTGATCTGAGAGATATGGCTTGCGTTCTCCGACGTTACGGTGTACTGAATCGCGTTGCTGACGTTGCCGTCCTGATCTTCGATCCAGCAATAGCGTTCATTCATCTCAGGAGCATATTGATAGTATTCTACTTCTCCTTCGTAGGTATATTCAGAACCGTTTTCGCTCAGCATGATTCCGGAACCGCCCATGCCGCTTGCGCCTTTGATGAATTCATAGTATACACGGCCTGGACGTGGGCTGTGGATCACCAGATTTTCTGTCGCCAATACGGTCGTACTGTCCACACTGATGGTAAACGCCGGTTCCGGCTGTGCAAGGATCAGATGATAGGTTTCGCTCTGGGCGATGACTTCCTCATTTTCATTAAAGGCGATAATACACAGATCCATGCTGGTTCTGTCCGGCGGCATTGCTCCTTCATGACCGGGATACATCATCCGCCAGCCGGGATGCTCTGTATATCCGTCTGTTGAAAGCCCATACAGAGCTGCCCCTTCAACACCCGGCCAGTCGTAATGCAGCGTTTTCATACTGCAGATCGTCATACCATACTCGATCGCCACACCGTCAATGGTGATGCCTGTGATGATACCGGATGATTCTCCTCCTGATTCTCCTCCCGCTTCGCCATCTGTTACTTCGTACTGAATCGCGTTGCTGACATTGCCGTCCGGATCCTCGATCCAGCAACAGCGTTTATTCATATCGGCAGAAAATTCATAGTATTCTACCTCTCCTTCATAGGTATATTCAGAACCGTTTTCGCTCAGCATGATTCCGGAACCGCCCATTCCGCTCATGTCTTTGATGAATTCATAGTATACACGGCCCGGCCGCGGGCTGTGGATAACCAGTTTCTCTGTCGACGGCACCGTCGTACTGTCCACAGTGATGGTAAACGCCGGTTCCGGCTTGGCAAGCTTCAGGTGATATGTTTCGCTATTGGCTATGACTTCCCCGCTCTCGCCAAAGGCAATAATGCACAGATCCATGCCGGTCCTGTACGGCGGCATGGCGCCGTCAAAATCAGAATAATACATACTCCAGCCCGGTTCATTCGTATATCCTTCTGTCGACAGACCGTATTTGACTGCCCCTTCGACATCCGGCCAGTCATAATACAGCGTCTTCATGGACGGGAAGGTCATGCCATCCTCCACCGCCGTACCGTCAATCGTGATGCCGGTAATCGCACCGCCGGTCACGATGCCGGTAACCGTCCCCTCCGCATACGTCCTGCTGCCCACATTGAAGACAAACAACAGCAGAAGAACAAACAAAACAACATAACCAAACCGCTTTTTCATCGTAACAGCCTCCTCCATGTCCGTTCATCATCGGTTGTCCAGGTTCTCAGTGAGTAAGCGGTTCCACATAGAAGTCCCGGAAGGCTTCTTCGTCATCGATTGAACCTTTTTAATATCACTGCCTTATTCCAATTTTATCTGCTCAAACTCCTAAAGTCAACTCACTGTCGGCTGGTTTTTACCATCAAACGGATTTCGTAGTGCTTCAGGCAGGAATTCCGATTCCGGTTACTGTTCACGGGGCGGGCGGACATGAAAAATGATATGCCCGAGTTGTA
>CAMKJS010000030.1 GCA_946413245.1 uncultured Clostridia bacterium | reverse complement strand
GGAAAGAAACACGGAATTTGTTGACACACGGCTGTCTCTTCACGTAAAATATATTGGTTCATTGTATTGTTCGCATAACAGGAATCCAACCGGATTTCAACTCCATGAATACCATAGCACAGAACAGACGTACAGACGGAGAGAAAAGCCATGACAGAGAACCAGACAAATAACCAGGCAGAAAACATGCCGGAAAACAGAACGGAGATCGGGACAAATATGGCGCAGTTACTGGATATTTCCATGATGGAGCACGTCGTCGGCGGCGCGGATTATTCCTACGCCTACAAGATTATGAGCGAAATGGTATCGGATTATCAGGCGCAGCTCAAAGCCGGCGTACCGGAAGCTGAAGCCAGAAGCAACGTGAAAGCCGATCACTGGAACAGCCTGCTTTCCATCTGCAAAAAATATCCCGAACAAGGCATCACGCCCGAACAGCAGGCCCAGGTCATCTTTATGCTTACGATCGGCAGCTGAATCCCGGGACGGTTCCCCGCCCTGACAGATCGGCTCCGCCCGTTATCCACTGATTTGCCGCGGGCAGATCAATCTTTTCCGCCGCGCTGATGATGAACGAATCCGGAATTCGTCATGCAGCATCTTACATTACGGGGGTACGGTTATGAAAAAGCTGATCGCCTTGTTGCTCGCGCTTGTTTTCTGCTGGCAGGCGGTGCCGCAGAATGTGCTTGCGGACATGATCAACACTTTGCCCACCGCGGAGGAAATGGCCGCCGCGGTCGCGACGACAGGTCTCGCGGAGGGCGCCGCGGTCTATCACGAGGGAATGCCCATCAGCAAAAGCATGACCGCCACCCAGATGAAAGGCTGGATTGAGGAATACCAGAACCGGAAACTGGCCTACATCATGGATACCTTTGAGAACTACGACGTGGAGCTTTCCTACGTCAAGGAGCAGTATCCCGTAACCTACGAAATGCTCAAGGGGTTCTCCGAGGCGGGCATCGGACTTCTCTATGACAATTACAGCAAAGCCATGGATCTGCGGGACGAAGTGGCCTATTATCACAATATGCTGGCCCAGGCCGCTTCCCGCACCTACACCCTGATCCAGGTCGTTCAGGATGAGGAACCGGACGACCGGATGAAGGTGATTTACGCCTATCAGATACGGGACAGCTGGAAAACCATGAACAGCCTCATGGGCACTGTCCTGGACCTGTCCGCCGGCTGGGAAAGCGAATACGACCGGCTGGAGCACCTGCTCACCGCTCCCGGCGCGACCGGCTCCACCGAAACCCTCTCCTGGCTGCTGGATCAGGTGGACAGTCTCCGTTCCACGACCGGGCGGGCCACCCTGAAAAGCATGACCGTTTCCGCCTCCTCCCTGCGGGTGCGGCAGGATCAGTCTCCCCTCACCAGGCTTGCCCGGCTTTCGCCCATCAGCAGCGCTCTGGCGGACAGCGACCAGCAGATGCACGTCATGGTGATGGACGACAAACATATTTACCTTGGCGTGACGGACGAGAGCGGCGTTTTTCCCGGCGCGGAAATCACCGTGCAGGAATCCGGCAAGGCCGCCGTCACGGAGACTACGGACGACACCGGCTATGCCGCCTTCCCCGTCCGCGACATCCCCACCGACGACGACGGGGAGGCGCAGGTCAATCTCTCCATCAAGGCCGACGGCTACCGCGATATAGAGGCCTCCCAGGTCTGGATCACCAAGGGAGAGAACACGAAGATTCCCGCGGAGAAGGACGACGGCACCACCTATATCAAGGCCTGGTCCTTCGCCGGAAAGGACATCACCCTGGCCGATCTGGAGGTCAAGCTCAGCCCCTATAACGACGAAAAGCAGAAGATCGCCGTCAAAATCTCCGGAAGCTCGCACTATTTCATCTACCTGTATTTCGTCGACAAGAACGGCAAGGAAGCCATGGAAGTGGGGTCCGGCAGCGGCGGAATCGGCGAAAAGGAATTCACCTTTTCAGGCCAGTATCTTTCCAAGCTCTCCGCAGGCTCCCGTCTGGAGGCACAAATCACGGTCAACGGCGAAACCCAGGTCTACCAGTCCAAACTGGTGATGACCAAATCGGATATCGACAAGCCCATCGGCGGACCGGACCTGATGAAGGTCATCGAGCCCGGCTTCTCCTTCACCACGCCCAAGGACTGGCCCGGCCCCTTTGACGGCGCCACCATCAAAATCAGTCTGCCCATTGAAAAATACTGGCCCATCCGGGTCGCCATCGACGTACGGGGAAGCGGTATCCTTTCCCTGGGCACCACCGCCTTTGACGATTTTACCCAGAAGACCAAGGACAACTGGAAGAAAACCCCGGACACCCGGACCCTGGCGAAGAAAACCAAGGAAGCCGAGAAAAAGGGATATGAGGAACGGGCTCTGGCTCAGACCGGCGCCTCCTGGGAAGGCGAGCGGAAGCACAGCTATATGATTCTGGGCGGCTTCTCCTTCAGCTCGTCCATGTTCGGCTTTGCCGCCGTTCAGGTCCGGAGGGCGTCGGACGACTACGGCCAGGTTCTCGCCAAGGGCGGCGCGGGGCTCACCGCGAGCGTCAGCGCGGATTTCGGCATCGACTGGGGCGCCGCGGCGCTGGGGATATACGCCAAGGCGGCGTTCACCATTTTTCCGGAGGTCGGGGTGAAGTGGAACTGCTACGTCCCGGATTTCCTGAGCACCCTGACCGAGGGCGCCTACGGCTTCGGAGCCCTGAACGTCAAGATCCGCCTCGACCTGGGCGTCACCGCCCGGGCAGGCATCAAGGGAGCGGCCTGCATCAGCGTCAAGGGGTACGGCTTCCTGGAGTTCGTCTTCCGCCTGGCGGCGGACCTCAGCGACGAGGAGAAGCCGGTGGATCTGACCATTTACGGCGGTTTCGGCGTCAAGGTCATCGTGGAATATCTCTGGGTCGCTACCTACGAGTATATGCCCTTCGGGAAAGACTGGAAATGGCGCCTTTATCCCGGCCCGGTCGAACAGGCGAAAATGCCGCAGACCCCTGTGCAGCGGTTTATCGCCTTCCTCCTTGCCTCTGCTGACGCCGAGGACGCCGCGGAGGAAGAGGAAGGCGGCGGGCAGATCCATCTGAACAATGAAGATCTGGTGCTTCATCCGGAGGAGGTCGGCATGAAAGCCGGTTACGGCGGCGTAGGCAAGGCCTCGCGCAACCGGCTGTTCTCCATGCGCGCCAGCGGCTCCGGCTCTGCCACCGTACCCATGACCCTGTACACGGATGAATCCTACTCCGGCCCGGAGGGAACCTTCAACCGTCCGATTCTGGTATCCCACGCCCTCTCGGACAACAATCAGCCCGCCGTGCCGCTCCTGACCCGCAACAGCGACGGCTCCGACGCCTTTATGCCCGGAGACGGCTATGAGGTGATCGACTACGATTTCTGGGTCGCGGACGTGTCCGGCACCAAAGCGTATACATATTCTCAGGGCAGCACCGGCGTTCTCCTGACGGACGTGCTGTTCACCGTGGCGATTCTCGCGAAGGATTACGAGCAGCAGGAAGTCATCCAGGAAGACTTCACAACCGAAACCTATACCGTGCCCTCTGTCACCTATACTTATGTACGGGTCTGGTGGCTGCGCGAACAGAAGGGCGTTTACCGTCTGGAGCCGGTGGTTCTTACAAAGGGCGGAACCTATCTGGCGGAAAGCATCGATACCGCGAGTGCGGATAAAAACTATACCCACCCGGGCAGCAATCCGCGCATTTTCGGAGATATCGTCTTTACCCAAGGCAAAAAGTTCATGACCATGTACCGGATCGTCACCCGCTCGCTGAACCAGACCGATCTCAACTACCACAGCAAGCGTCCCTGCGCCATATATTCCTATGTGGAGGAAAACGGCTACGCCGAGAAATGGATCGAAGACCTGGAGAAAACGGACGACTTCTTTGAGAAACAAACCTTTGAGGACCTGATCTTCTATGACATACGGGATAACACAGAGCCCGTGAGATACTCCTCCGCGAAAGTCGTCGTGGGCAGATCCACCATTTATTTCACCCTCGTACATGATGAGAAGTTCGACTCTGTCCTCTATTCTCTCGGCCATGACCACGGCTTCAGCAGGGGAACCAAGGTCTATGCAAACAACGTATTCTCCATCGCTTCCCGGAATGTAAACCTGGGGGACGAATACCGCCGCATGATCTTTATGGTGCAGCCTCAGGAGAACGGGGATCATTACGGTCTCATGGGTCTTCTGCCCACCAGTACGAACAAGAACATGTTCTGGACCACCTATGATTACGACGTGGTCGTTCCCCCCACCGACCTGTACTGGACCACGCTCTACGGCCAGGAGTGCGTTTACTGGCTTGAAACCGCCGGGACCGATGAGGACAGCGGCGGCAATCTGTTCCGGGTACGGGGCGTATGGTACGACGCTTCCAACAACACTGTCTCCGAGCCATTTGTCCTGGCCACCATCTGCACCGACAGCGAGGACAGCGTTCCCACCAACGTCGTGCTGGCGGGCAACAACAGCGGCTTCTTTATCGTGAACAACCCGAACGGCAACCGGATTTGCCGGTTCAACTTCCAGCTGGTCGTGGGCCTGCGGCTGGTCGGGAACGTCCTCAGCAGCACCCTCGCCGAGCCCGGCACCTACGACGACCTGGTTCTCACCGTGTACAACGACGGCAACGTGCCCCTCTCCGGCCTGGATCTGCTGGCCTACGACCAGTTCGGCAGCGACGAACCCAAAGCCTTTGAGAGCATTCATCTGGACGTGGTCGAGCCCGCCAAAAACCGGATCACCCTCCAGAAAGGCCTGGAAGGCGTGAAGGAGCAGAAGTCGGGTGAAACCGTCGCCCGGCAGATCCGAAGCAGCTTCAACGAGGAGGATTCCCAGCTCTGGCTGATCACCTCCCGCCACTATCAGGGCCGGATTTCCAATGTTGTTGAGGAAACCCAGCAGCTGATGCAGACCAACCTGATCATGCCCGGAACCTTCGCGGCCTTCAACATTTCCCTGCTTCTGCCCCAGAACTGGGAAGGCGGCGCGCACCACATCTATCTGGAGGTGGAAACGCTCTTCACCGAAGCGCAGGGCAATTTCAGCAACGTCGCCCGGCTGCCCGGCGATTCCGCCGCCAACGGCAGCGAAGCTGCTTCCGCTCCCCGCAGCGTGATCGCGATCCACCGGAACGGCTCCCTCACCCGTACGGTCGACGGCGTCGTCTCCAACGCCACCCGGGACGACCTGGCCATGTATAAAACCGACGTTACCTTTGAAAGCATCCAGCTGGACACCGATCCCATGGATCTGGAAATCCACGCCAGGCGCTGGGACGACCACGGAACGCCCATGGTCAACGTGATCCTGACCAACGCGGGCCACCTGGCCAAAGCCAGCCGCAGCGCCAACAGCGTCGTGCTGGAAGCCTTCCTCGACGACGAAGAAACCCCCGTTTTCCGCTACAGCCTGCCGGAGGACGTCAGCGACAAGGAGACCTGGAGTCTGGAAATGCCGCTCTCTCTGCTGACCGACGGCCGCAGCGCCTATAAAGTCACCCTGGAGGTCACCGGCAAGGATTATACGGAACGTACCCTCCTCAGCAACCGGGACGTGATTTATCTGGATACAGCCTCCCTGATGGTCATCACCCAGCCGGAGGACCAGACCGTGCCGGAAGGCTCCGAGGCAGTGTTCAGCGTGGGCGTCTCCGGCGGCGTCGGCCCCTATCAGTATCAGTGGCAGGTAAAGACGCCCGGCGGCAGCTGGGTGGATATCACAGGCGCCACCGGTTCCTCCCTCACCCTGCGGGGCGTCACGCTGGATATGACCGGCAATCTGTACCGCTGCGTCATCACCGACGCTCTGGGAGACTCCGTTACCAGCTCCTCCGCGAAGCTCACCGTCACCAGGGTGCCCAAAACCGGGGACGACGCACCTCTCCTCTGGTGGCTGCTGGGTATCCTCCTGAGCCTGGCCGGATTCGTCTTTGTGCTGCGCGGCAGAAAAAGGGGTGACCGGCAATGCGGCGGCCTCAACGGATAATCTTCACGGCCGGCTGTCTCTGCCTGCTGCTGGTGTGCGGCGTGGGCCTTGTCCGCTATTGGGCCGACGCCCGGCGCGTGGAAACGGAGCGGCAGATCTTTCAGGAACTGCGGGCCGATCCCACGGATCCGCCTGAAGAAATACCCCGGCTCGGTTCCGTCCTTCAGGACTTCACCGTCGTTTTTCCCCGCGCCGAAGCGGAAGAGGATCAGCCGGCCGCGACGCCCGTCGTACAGGGCTGGCCCGACAACCCCTCCATGACTGTTTCCGCCTCCCTGCAGAAGCTGCGCCGCCGCAACAGCGACGTCGTCGGCTGGCTCTCCATCCCGGATCTGCTGGAGGAGCCCGTCGTGCAGCGGGACAACACCTATTATCTCAAGCGGGATACAGCAGGCTATCACAACGGCAACGGCGCCCTGTTTCTGGAGGAGCACATCAGCCTCCGCTCCCGGCCGGATACCTATATTATCTTCGGCCACAACATGAAAAACGGGAAAATGTTCGGCAGCCTGCGCCTGTATGAAAATCCGGCATATTACCGCGGCAATCCGATTGTGGATTTCAGCGTCCTCTATGAAGAGGCCAGGTATGTGATTTTCGCCGTCGCCGACGTGGATCTCATTTACGGCCTGTCCCATTACGCGCCTTTCATGCAGCTGCCCGGCATGGCGGTGGAGCAGCGGGAGGCCTGCCTGCGGCAGCTGCAGCTATACTCCTGCATCGACACCCGGGTGAACGTCACCGCCGAGGATCAGCTGCTGCTGCTGGTTACCTGCGAGGGCTCGGACGATTCCCGCCGCGTGGTGGCAGCCCGGCGCCTTCGGGAAGACGAAACCGACGAAACCGTCGCCGCCGTGGTTCGGAACGCGTATAAGCGATAAGCAGAAAAGAGGAAATATATGTTCAGAAGCAACGTGATCCGGCGCCTTGCCGTGCTGGCTCTGGTTCTTTGCCTGGCCCTGGTGTCCGCGGCTGCCGCGGAGGAGGATCCGGTAATCGTCCGTGTCGGGCGGGTGTCCTATCCTCTGTCCCTGGCGCTCTATTCCTATCAGTCCAATCTGGACCTGATGGCTTATCAGGGATATTCCCCCACTCCTGAGGAAAAGCAGGCTCTGATCAGCCAGACCGTCGATCACCTGGTGGAGCTGGCCCTCATTCAGAACAAGCTGATCGAGGCCGGCCGCAACGATCTGACCGAGGCGGAGGAAAGCCTGGTCCGCTCCTATGCGGGCAGTGTGTACGAGAACCTGTGGCAGGCCTTCAAGCAGCGGGTGGAGCAGGAAGGCTACGAGGCGACCGAGGAACAGGTTACCTCCTGGCTGGCGCAGCAGGGCTACACCCTGGATATCTGCTATGAAGAAGCCCTCATGGCCGTGCGCAACGAGCGCATTATCGAGCTTTACTGCCCCGCCGTAACCGTCAGCCCCGAGGAAGTGGAAGCCTATTATCTGGAAAACTATCTCCTTCCCGACCGGGAAGCCTATGAAAACGACGTGCCCCGCTACGAGCGGGAAATCATGACCGCCGGCGGCGAAGCCTTCTTCTCCCCGGAGGGCTACCGCATCATCCGGCAGATTCTCCTGCCCTACCCGGATTCCGTTACCGCGGCGGTCAATCAGCTGTCGTCTTCCCTGGAGGAGGCCTCCACGGCCATGGACGAAGCTTACCGCGCCGTGGCGGACGCGGCTCTCGCCGGCGCTGACGTGGACGCGGCGAAGGCGGTGTACCGGCAGAAGGAGGAAGCCTATACCGCCCTTGTGGATCAGCTGGTGGAGCTGCAGATGAGCGCTCTCTCCCTCGTAAAGGAAACCACCGACGAAATCATCCGGAAATATAACGCCGGCGCCACCTTCGAAAGCCTCATCGCCGAGTACGGCAAGGAAGCCGGCGAAGACGCCGGCCGGGAGCTGCTTTTCCATCCGGAAAGCGAAAACTGGGCCGAATCCTTCCGGGCCGCCGCGGCGGCTCTGGAAAAGCCCGGTGATATCACCGAACCCTTTGTGACGAACCTGGGTATTCACATCGTCCAGTATCAGGAGGACGCCCCCGGCGGCGTTCACGAACTGACAGCAGAGGAACAGTCCGCCCTCGAGGCTTCCGCTCTCCAGGCGAAGCAGGCAGAAGCCCTGCAGCCCCTGCTGCAGGCCTGGCGTACCCAGTATGACGTCGAAACCCATCCGGAACTGATCGTGCCATAAAGTCTCCCGGCGGGAAACAGCGGAAAGGAGACCTGCAGGATGAAAAAAAGAAGAAACAGACTGGAAGGGTTTTCCATTCGGGACCGGTTCCGTTACTGGTTCGACAACCGCATGTCCAAAGGCTCCCTCGGCCTGATCCGGGGACTGATCGCCGTTTCCGTGGTGATGGCTCTGTTCACGGCCTGGCTGATCATCCTCTGCGGCTTTAACGAAGAAGGAGAAACCGTCTCCGTCTTCTGGGACAGCATCGCCACCCTGATCAACGCCTGGATGCCCTACACGGAGGAGGGAAGCCCGGGATATGTCGTTCTGATGTCCCTGTCGGCCATCGCCGGGCTGCTGTTCACCAGCGTGCTGATCGGTATCGTCACCAGCGCCATCGAGGGAAGAATCCAGAATCTGAAGAAGGGAAATTCCCTGGTGCTGGAAAAGGATCATATTGTCGTCCTCGGCTTTTATCCCGGAGAATATACGCTGCTGCGCCAGCTGATTCTCGCGGCTGCCGGCAGTCCGGCCTGCGTCGTCCTGGCGGAAGACATGGACCGGGAAGAGATGGAGCAGGCCCTGCAGGAGAACCTGGAAATACCGAAAAACTTCCGGATCATCTGCCGGACCGCGGATATTACGGATCCCGCCTCCCTGGAAAAATGCTCCGTGGAAACCTGCAGAACCGTCATCGTCAGCCCGACGGACGACATGACGACGACGAAGGCCGTTCTCGCGGTCTCCGTGCTCCTGCAGGAAAAAGGCGTCCCGGAAATCAGCGTGAACGCGATCATCTCCAGGGAGAAGTACCGGTTTCCGCCTTCCATCGCCGAGGCCAACAACATTACGACCCTGCAGACCAATTCCGTGATCGCGAAGATGATCGCCCACGCGTGCACGCAGACCGGTCTTTCGGAAACCTTCCGGGAAATCTTCAATTTTGAGGGCTCGGAATTCTATCTGATCGACGTTCCCGGGATTCAGGGCATGCCGTTCAACGACCTCATGCTCCGCCTGAACGGGGCGGTGCCGGTCGGCGTGTTCCGCGACGGGAAAACCCGGATCAATCCCCCGGCGGATTATGTGTTTGAGGAAGAGGACAGGATTCTGGTCTTCTCGGAGGAACCATCCTCCGCCAGGCTGGAGTCTCCCCTGTATACCCCGGTGGTCGAAGCCGAAGCCTTCATGAACCACGAGGAAGAAGAAGTAACGGACACGGTGATCATCGGCGCCAACGAGACGCTGCCGGTGATCCTCCACGAGCTTCCCGAAAACGTGTCGCAGGTTTTCCTGGTCGATTCCCACGGCCTCCTGCAGGAGGACAGGGACGAGCTGGACGAAATCGCCGCGGGGCGGAATCTGAGCCTGAAATATATTCAGGGGAACGTACAGTCCGGGAAATTCCTGCTCGGCGTTGCGCGCATGGCCAGGCATATCATCCTGCTGAGCAATCACGAAGCCGATCCGGAAAAAGCGGATATGGAAGCCATCTTCCTTCTGATGAACCTTCGGGATATCCGGGCCAGATACGAGCTGGACTTCAACATCACCGTGGAGATGCAGAAGGAGCACAACCAGAAGCTGGTCGTCCAGGGAGATCATTCGGACTTCCTGGTGGCTTCCAGCATGTCCTCCCTGATCCTGGCGCAGCTGGCGGAGAGCCCGGAGCTTCAGAGCGTCTTCCGCGAAATCCTGTCCAACGAGGGGAACGAGCTGTATATCAAAAACGCCGGCCTGATGCGGATCACCGGCAGCTATACCGTCCGGTACCTCCGCCAGATCATGCTGAACCAGAAATACATCCTGCTGGGCCGCCTGGATCCGGAAAAGAACAGCCAGTTCAACCTCCCGCTGGACGACACGATTACCCTGACGGAAGACGACTGCCTGATCGTGCTCGGGGAAAACTGAGCAGACAGCAGGCCGCGATGAAAGCCAGTGCGGACGTTCGGGAAAAAACGCGAAGAATCATCCCGTCTCCCTGTCCCCGGCATTTGCACAATGCCGGGGAATATGCTATATTAAACAAAAGCAAATTCTGACAGCGGATGTCCGGCAAGATCTGTTTTCGTGTTCCTGCGCCGGAGTACCGCTGAATATGAAAGAAAACGGAGGGTCAGCTTATGTACCGCAAACTGGTTTCGTTTTTCCTCGTTCTGGCTCTGGTCCTGCCCTGTCTCTTCCTGAGCGCGCCGGTCACGGCTTCCGCCGGGGAAAACAGCTTCGTCTCAAATACAGTCACCGTTTCCGGTTCCAAATACGTCGCGGTCGGCAAGAAAGTCACCCTGAAGGCCAGCAGCCCCGTGACCTGGAAAAGCAGCAACAAGAAAATCGCCACCGTCAGCAGCAAAGGCATCGTCACAGGGAAAAAGGCCGGGAAAGTGACCATTACCGCGAAAGCCAAGAACGGATCCAGCAAAACCTGGAAAATGACCGTCATGAAAAAGGCGGTCAAATCCATCACGGTCACGACCTCCGCGAAGACGCTGGACCTGAACGGAAAGAAGACAGCAAAGCTCACCGCGAAAGCCTCCCCCTCCTCAGCCGCCCAGAGCTTTACCTGGAAGAGCAGCGACACGAAAATCGCCACTGTGTCCTCCGCAGGCAAGGTAATCGCCAAAGGCGTCGGCAAGGTGAAGATCACCGCGACAGCCACGGACGGAAGCAAGGTGAAGAAGGAAATCACGCTCACCGTGAAGGACAGCAGCGCCAGCAGAAAAGTCGGCGTCTCCTTCCCCACCAACACCCTGCAGCGCTGGGCCATGGACGGCGCCAATCTGTCAGCCTCGCTGAAAAGCGCCGGCTTTGACGTGGATCTGCGGTATGCCGACAATAACGAACAGCTGCAGCTGTCCCATGTGGAAGCCATGATCGACGGCGGCTGCCAGGTGCTGGTCATCTCCGCCGTCAACGGGTACGATTCCCTGAATTCCGCGCTGGCTCAGGCCGCGAAGAAAGGCATAGCGGTCATCGCCTACGACCGTATGCTGATGAACACAAACGCCGTATCCTACTACGTCTCGTTCAGCAATAAAAAGGTCGGGATCCTGCAGGGAAACTACGTCGTCAAAGCGCTGGATCTGAAAAATGCCGAAGGGCCCTTCAACGTCGAGTTCACCGCCGGCGATCCCGGGGACAACAACGCGAAGTACTTCTTCGACGGCGCGATGGACGTGCTGAAGCCCTACATCGAATCCGGCAAGCTGGTCGTCGTTTCCGGCCAGACCACGTTCGACGAAGTCGCGACCCCCACCTGGAGATCCGATGTCGCGCAGGAACGCGCTGAAGATCTGCTGTTCACATACTATGCCGACGGAACCGAGCTGGACGCCTGGGTGTGCTCCAACGATTCCACCGCCTATGGCGTCACCAGCGCGCTGTCCGGATATGCCTACGTCGGCAGCTGGCCCATTATCACCGGGCAGGACTGCGATATCAACAACGTCAGGAATATCATCGCCGGCAAACAGGCGATGTCCGTATTCAAGGACACCAGAGTGATGGTTTCCCGGACCGTCAAAATGATTGAACAGATTATGAACGGCGGAACTGTGGACACCAACGGAAAAGTGGACAACGGAGCGATCAGCGTTCCCGCGTATCTGTGCACTCCCGTCGTCGTCGACAAGAGCAATTACAGAAAATATCTGATCGATTCCGGATATTATGCGGAAGAACAGCTGCAGTGACATCCGGAAAAGCTGTCCGCCGCAGCAAAAAAGGAAATCCCGGGAGGCGCCGTATGATCCGGAGGATTCTGACCCTGCTGGCAGCGCTGGCGCTGCTGCCGGCGTTTTCCGCTTCCGCGGACGTGATTCAGCTCGGGGACACACCCTGCCTGCTCCAGCCCGCCGCGGAAGGAGACGGCGGCCTGCGCCGCTATGTGCTGTTCACGGGAGACGGAGACTATTTCCACGCGGTACAGAACTGCAGGGACATGACGGCCCTGGACGGGCTGCTCCTGATTCCCCAGGGAGACAGCAGCTATATCAACTATTCCTCCGCCAGTGACGTGGTCATCGCGGATCTTTTTCCCGCGCTGCGGGCCTGGGCCGGGGACGGATACGAAATGATTCTGATCGGCTACTCCGCCGGGGGCTATCCGGCCACGGTACTGGCCGCTTCCCTGGCGGAAGCGGGATACACGGGCCGGCTGATCCTGCTGGACGGCATCTACGGAAACTACAGAGGCGTCGCCTACAACGAGGACTATTACCGCGCCAGCCTGAGCACCTGGCAGGTGACGATATACGCTTCCTCGGAGAAGGGGTATCCCCCGATCTCCGACCGCACCCAGCGGGTCGGCGCCGCCCTGGCGGACGACGAATTCGTGACCTATCACCGGTACGCCATGAGCCACAACGAAATGCGGATGTTTTACCGTGTGTTCCTGGCCGGCGCGGAAGCGCCGGAACCGGTGGAATGAAAAAGGAAATTGTTGCTATTCAGCCTCATGTGCATTCATTACGCATTATCAGGCTGAATAGCAACAACGAAAGAGAGATCATGATCCAGGCAGGGATAAGGCCTGTTGGAGACAGGGGACGGTTCTCTGTCTCCTTTTTGGATTGTCTTCAGATCATCAGGATACAGGATTCCCGATAATTGGCCAGGTTGGAATCGTGGGAGAGCAGAATCATTCCTTCTGTTTTGGCCTGGGCGATCAGCATTCTGTCAAACGGATCCTGATTGCTGAGATAGGAATCCTCCCGTGTTTCCAGTGTTCTCAGCGCCAGAATGTGGCGTGTCAGGATATCCAGCGGTTCCATACCGGACGAAAGACAGAACCGAAGAATATCCGCTTCACGGTATGGGCATTTCAGGGGGGATTTTGCGTTTTTGATGGCAATTTCCCAAAGCGAAACGCCGCTGAAGAAAATCAGATTGTCCGAAGAAGAAATCATCTGCACAGCAGCGGGGGAAAGGCGCGGATCCTCGGTCAATGCCCAGATCACAACGTGAGTATCCAGCAGGTATTTCATTCTATGCCTCCGTTTCCGGCAAAGGAATCCGTTACATCAATGCTGTTAAAGTCTTCCAGCGACGGCATAGGAGGAAGCTGCCCTTTCGCGATCCCGATTCGGGCTGTCTTTTCTTCCGCATAGGGTACAAGCTTTGCAACAGGCTTTCCGTTACGCACAATGACAACGTACGGTTCCTGCTGATTCACAATGGCAGAAACATACTTGGACAAATTCGTTTTCGCTTCAAACATGCTGACGGCAATCAAGGAAAGCCCTCCCTTCAATCAGGTTAACTTAGCTAACTTATAGTATCATTTATAAGAACTGCTGTCAAGAAGACATTTCATGTTCTTTGTGTCCGGTATTTACGCAGGATAATGGAATATGCTATATTGGTGCAAAGCAAATGACGCGTAAAGGAAATGATATGCCATGAACCACACTGAAGCGGCTATTGCCCGGATCCGGGATCTGTTCGCGGAGAACGCGGACGGTCACGGTTTCGATCATTCCATGCGGGTGTACCGCACCGCGCTGCGGATCGCCGGAACGGAGCCCGCGGCGGACCTGCTGATCGTTTCCCTGAGCGCCCTGCTCCACGACGCGGACGATCCCAAACTGTTCAAAACGGAGAACAACTTCAACGCCCGGAGCTTTCTGGCCGGGCAGGGCCTCAGCGCCGAAACGACGGACCGGATCTGTGAAGTGATCAATTCCGTTTCCTTCAGCAAGAACAGGGGCAGGCGACCGGAAACCATCGAGGGACAGATCGTGCAGGACGCGGACCGGCTGGACGCCATCGGCGCCGTCGGGATCGCGCGGACCTTCGCATACGGCGGAAAGCACGGAAGAACGCCGGAGGATTCGATCGGCCATTTTCATGAGAAACTGCTCCTGCTGAAGGATCTGATGAACACTGCCGCGGCAAAGGAAATGGCGGAGTCCCGCCACGCGTTTATGGAACGGTTTCTGGAAGAATGGAAACGGGAAACGGAAGAGACGGCGACCCCCGGCAGCTACCAGGGAGGCGCCGAATGATCCGGAAAATTCCGGCCATGCCAACGCGGAAGCGCCGGAACCGGTGGAATGAAACAGGATATTGTTGCTATTCAGCCTCATGTGCATTCATGACGCATTATCAGGCTGAATAGCAACAACGAAAGAGAGATCATGATCCGAGCAGAGATAAGGCCTGTTCGGCATGTTGGTGAAACAGCGTCCTGACATACCAGTCGGTTTGCTGAATAATGAACTGCGAAAGCGGTGCATAAAATTACGACCGGACAATCGGACAGAAAGGAACAAAACCATATGCTGTGCGACGAACTGCTGGCAAAAAGAAACCTGCCGGAGGTATGGGACGGAAACAGTGCGGACTGGGCGTCCCGCCGGGAAGGAATCAAAGAGATCCTGCAGCGGGAGGTCTACGGTTTCCGGCCCGGAGAGCCGGAGGAGCTGACCTTTGCCGAACAGCCCGAAGGACCGTTTTCCGGCCATTTCTTTGCTGGGAAGGCGTCCCTGCGGAAAACAGAGATCCGCGGAAAGCTGAACGGGCGGGAGTTTTTCTTCCCGGTGTACGCTGTGATTCCCAAAGGAAAAAAGAATCTTCCGTTCTTCGTCCACATGAATTTCAGGCCGGATATGCCGGACGGATTGATGCCGACCGAGGAAATTATCGACAACGGATTCGCGCTGTTCGCCTTCGGCTACGGGGACGTGACCGCGGACGACGGGGATTTTTCAAGCGGCCTGGCCGGAACGGTGTTCGGCGGCCGGGAACGTGCCGGCAGCGACTGCGGCAAGATCGCTCTCTGGTCCTGGGCCGCCTCCCGGGTCATGGACTATTGCGAGACCCTGGACTGCCTGGACTTTACCCGTTCCGCCGTGCTGGGGCATTCCCGGCTGGGTAAGGCGGCGCTGTTTACCGGCCTGATGGACGAGCGGTTCCGGTTCGTGCTTTCCAACGAGTCCGGCTGCGCCGGCGCCGCCCTGAACCGCGGCAAGGCGGGAGAAACCGTGGGAAGGATCGGATCGGTGTTCCCGTACTGGTTCGCGCCGGAATACCGGAAATACGACGGGCGGGAAGAGGAGATGCCCTTCGACCAGCATTTTCTTCTGGCAGGCTGCGCGCCGAGATACGTCTACGTGGCCAGTGCCGTGGAGGATACCTGGTCGGACCCGGATTCCGAGTACCTGTCCTGCTGCGCGGCCGGCAAGGTGTACGAGCGTCTGGGCCTGCCGGGGTTCGTTCATCCCGACAGGCTGCCGGAACCCGGGGACGTATTCCGGGAAGGAAGCGTCGGCTATCACCTGCGCGGCGGGACCCACGCCCTGAGCCGGGAAGACTGGCAGCGCTGTTTCGAATTTATTCTTTCCCGTCAGTAAACAAAAGAGGTGAACATAAATGGATAAGCACGCGTACGCGTTTGTCGGCTAGTCCAGACAGGAGGTCGCCCGTTTTGAAATACCGTGGGAGGGAGACATGCCCGCCCCGGACGCCGTGTATCTGGAAGGGCCCGCCGTGGAGAACGACAGGGTCCGGTTCCTGAAATCCTCCCGGGGAACCGCTCCGGGGGACGTGACCGACGTATCTCTGCGGGACGGTATCCTTACGGTTTCGGTCGTTCCCGTCACCGTCCGCGCCGGGTTTACGCTGGCCGCCGGAGGCCGGAAGTATACCCTGGACGAGTTCGTCATCCATACGCGCACCGCGGACGACCGGTTCGAACGCCTGGAGGAAGGTCGCGTCCTGTACCGCCTCTATACGCCGGAAGCAAAAGGTCCGCGCCCGATGATCCTGTTCCTCCACGGCGGCGGAAACGGCGGGTACGAAGGCGAACGGGACAACAACAAACAGATCATGGCCGATTACGGCCCTGTCAACTTCGCGGAAAATGATCCGGATCTTTACGTCATGGCGCCGATGGCCGTGGAAGCGCGCCGCGATATGCGCTCCTTCAATCCGAACCGGAAATTCGCACAGAGCGATTCCATGAACGTTCCCGGCTTCGGCTGGAGCCGCGAATACCTCGGCCTGGTCTGCGATATCATCCGGCGGATGATCGGCGAAGGCAAAGTGGACGGGAAGCGCGTGTACGTGACCGGCATGTCCATGGGAGGCGCCGGCACGATCCGTGCCATGTCGGTCGCCTCCGATCTGTTCGCCGCCTGCCTTCCGGTCTGCCCGACCATGACACCGGAAACCTTCTCCATTCTCCGGTCCATCCGCCGCCCCGTGTGGGTCACCTCCGCGTATATCGACCATACGCTGTACCGGCACAAGTACCTCGTCGACGCGGTCATGGCTCTGCGGGACAGCGGGAACAATAACGCTCATCTGACGCTTTTCTCTCCGGAGGATCTGGAGAAATACGATATCGCCGTAACCCCCCGATCTGCCGTATCCGCGCCTGTTCAGCGAAAACCACGCCAGCTGGATCCCGACCTACTGCAACGAGTACGGGATCATGTCCTGGCTGCTGAACCAGACGAAGGACGAGTAAAGAAGAAAAAGAGAAAGAGGCGATGATATTTTATGGCTTATCCTAAACCGTTATCTCAAAAATCACTGGAGAGGTTATATGCACAGTCCAGTTTATCCGCGGAAGCACTGGAAGTTCTTCATCGTTTCTTTGCTGCCTGTGCCAGATTGTACGGCGCAATTGAAATGCGACATATGTGGGAAATCTATCAACAACTGGAAAATGTGCCAAAGCTTCGGCGAAAAGATCTGCTGGCCTTTTCTTCCATCGTGCGGCGGGAGAAACAGCCTTATTACATGTTTGAAGTGGAAGAACTGTATTCCGAGGAACCTCATCAGGAACTGAGCCGGTTCGTTGTAATACGGGAATTGATCACCGTAGGATATGGGAACAAATTCCGTTTTTATGGTTTGATGGAGCAAATTGACGGCAGACCTTATTACATTCCAGATGATTTCCTCAGCTATGCGGATCCGGTTTGTTCACCGCAGGAGAAGGCGATTCGAGATTTTCTCTCCGGGCTTGTTTCCACAGCAGATGAATGTGTTCCCCATCATCAGAAACCGTATCCAAATGAAAACAGGGGGAAACGGCTGGATGCGTTCTCCTTCCTGAATTCCACAGAGCAATTTGAAATCAAATGGCTCGAAAAGCAGCCTTCCGCCCTGGCTGCCTTCCGGGAGGAGTGTGCGGGTACAGAAGCGGAGAAGATTGTCCGGCACTTGCTTTTCTACATAAAAATAGGCAATGTAAAGCAGCTTAAACTCATTGAATGGCTCTCAGAGGAACTGCTGGAAGTCGGGGTACAAATCAGCCGGAAACAGATGGAAGAGCTCCTGCGGCTGGAGATGGAACTGAATAATCATACGCATATGTGGTGCCGCTCCGGATGGGCTCCGTGTGATGTGACCCAAGCATTCCCGCCAAATGGCCCTTTGAGTATTTCTTTCGGACCAGGTATTCAACAGGCTTTTCAGGACGGCTCACTGGACAGAACGGATCTGATCGGAGAATTGCAGAAGATGGGGATCAAGGTCTCCGAGCAGTAACCCATTCTGTTCGGGAATGCCTATTAGCCTGATCGTAAAAAACGGAGACGGAGAGCCTTTCTGTCTTCGTTGTCTCCTTTAACAATAATCTTGATCTGCACAGGGAGATGTTTTACATGAGTCAAACCATCAGCAAGACAAAATTCAGCCGATTACTGTATCAAGCGGATAACTCGTCAAGCCGGGATCACTTTCGAATTGTTTCTTATACAAATTTTGTTTTTGTGCCACATTTGCATAAAGATCTTGAGTTTGTCCTGGTTCTTGAAGGTGAGGTCGATTATTCAACTCCATATCATTCCGGTAAAATCGACGCCGGCAATATCGCACTGTTTTTATCCAACCAGATCCATGCGTTTTCAACTCCACATTATTCCAAGTGTGTTGTCGTTAATTTTTCTGTCGAATATGTCGGCGCTTTTATGAGAAGAATTACAGGTAAAATCGGAAAACAGAGTGAATTTGTTGCGGATAAAGCACTTTATAATTATTTGTACGCTCTATATGTAACGCTTCCCAAAGAAAAACTCAGTTATCTGGATATCAAAGCAAGCTGCTATGCGGTCTGTGCGGGATATCTAAACAACATCAAATTGATAGATGCGCCAAAGGATGATGGAAACATACTTCAACAGATTTTGAGCTATGTTAACGACCATTATTTGGAAAATGTTAAACTGGAAAGTATGGGCGCTGATATCGGTTATAACAAAGATTACCTGTCTCATTACTTCCGTGACAAAACAGGACTGCACTTTCGTGAATATGTCAATCTTCTTCGGATCAATCATGCCTGTCAACTGATAGAACAGCAGAATATGACCATATCCAGGATCGCTTTCGAGTGTGGTTTCCAGAATATACGCTGCTTTAACAGGGTTTTTAAGCAGATCACCGGTGATACTCCGACAAACTATAAACCCAAATCCGAAAAATCCATCATTGATGCAGAACCGTTTGATAGAGCATAATGTATTTGAATACAACCGACTATGATCGATCAGATTGCTTTAATTATGTTTTTTTAATAAATAGAAGATTTTGGGCAAAACCGTAAGATAGCGGTTTTTGTCTATATAAACTCGGTAAAGTTCTTGAAATCAGTTTCGTCTGGAACATAAAATGTAATCAACTAAGAGATGTTGTTAAACATCCAATAAAAAGGAGGAGTTATCATGAAGAAGCAGCGTATTCTATCCATTATCCTGTGTCTGATACTTTGCACGACTCTGTTTGCCGCCTCGCTTGCGGAAGAAAAAGCACTTCCGATCGGCCTGATGCCCTATGAAGCCCCTGTAACCGTCATCGCAGCACGCAATATTTCATCCAATGTTGATGAAACCTCCTATGAAAACAATGAATTCATTAAACGTTACAAGGAAGATCTGAATATCGATTTACAGTATGAATGGCTGATCATGGACGATCAGTATGATGCTCGCGTCAGCATGATGTTTGTGACGCAGGAGCTCCCCGACATATTCCCTGTTAACGCTACACAGCTTAAAAAGCTTGTTGATGCAGATCTGATCTGTGACCTGACTGACGCCTGGAAGGATTATGCAACGGATAAAACATTATCACTTTACGCAGCCAGCGGTGAGACTGCGCTGGCAGCAGCAACCTATGACGGAAAACTCTATGGCATACCAGAGGTCTCACCGATCGAAGAAACAACACGTGCTGTGTTTATCCGCAGTGACTGGCTGGAAAAGCTCGGCCTCTCTGCACCGACGACAAAAGATGAAATGCTGGCTATCATGGATGCATTTGCCACTCAGGATCCAGACGGCAACGGACAGAACGATACCTATGCCTTTGCCTTTAGCGGTACTCTGTATCCCAGCACTTACGACATCGTCGCATTTGCTAATATGTTTGGTGCATTCCCGGACACCTGGATCGAGAAGGACGGCAAAATCGTTTACGGCGGTGTTCAGCCTGAGATGAAAGAAGCGCTGACAGTTCTGGCCCAGATGTATAAAGAAGGAAAAATCGATCCTGAATTCTATGAAAAGGATAATGGAGGAGCGTCTCAGCTTGTGCTTCATGAACAGGCCGGTATTGCTTTTGGCAAGCAGTGGACCGCATGGACCGGAAACGCATTCGTCGACCTGTACCTGTCGAATCCTGATTCCCAGTGGATCTCCTGTGCGATTCCCGGCGCTGAAACCGTGACAGCTTATAACAATACAAACCGCTACTTCGTTGTCAGAAAAGGATTCGAGCATCCGGAAGCTATTGTTAAGATGCTGAACATGATACACTATTATGGCACTGAGTATGGTTCAACCGTGGAAGATTTTAATCTGGATGACTATCTTTATTACGCCAATGATTTCTGGCCTGATTGGGAACTCGCACTTATTCGTCCCGAAACAGTCCACAATAATATGCAGAAATGGATAAATACCTTTACCGCCATCAAAACCGATGCTGATGAAGACATCAGAAAAGTCTATGCCTCATATCTTAATCTGGCAAATTATGCTGACTCAAAGGCCTTCTTTGAGAAAGGTGAGGAATGGCGCAGACTCCCGTTAGGTACTCACGTCATTTATCCGAATGCTGTCAAAGGACCTGAAACTGATTACAGTGCCCCGGAATTCGCACGTGATTACTTCGGCCATACCACATGCGGACAGGCATTCAAGATCCTCAAATACTATATAGACAACGACATGCTCAACATTGACAAAAAAAGTCCTATCACAACAGACACCTACCGCGACAACTGGGGTACACTCGATACACTGGCAAAAACTTACTTTACCCGGATCATCACCGGTGAACTGGATATTGACGCCTTCGATACCTTTGTGAATGAATGGAATGAGTACGGCGGGGAGCAAATCACTAACGAAATGAATGAGTAACAGGAAACTTAATATATGCTGCGGGGATAACCCCGCAGCAGCCATTTCTGTTTATACAGCCAGTTCAAGGAGGCTTTATGGAGTATCGCAAACCGAAGAAGAAATCATATTTTCGGCTTTCAAAGGAAATACAGTATCTCCTGATGCTTCTTCCTGGTTTTGTTTTTTTACTGATTTTCCAGTATTACCCAATGGGCGGACTGATTATCGCTTTTCAGAATTTTGACCCACTCAAGGGATTATTCGGTGATCAAAAATGGGTCGGACTGGAAAATTTCAGAAAAATCCTTATCAATCCGTATTTCCTTCCAGCTGTTCGCAATACTGTCTCCATTTCTCTTCAAAAGCTGGTTTGCCATTTGTCCGCTGCAATCCTCCTGGCTTTACTGCTTAATGAAATCAGGTCAACCGGCTATCGGCGCATCCTCCAGACACTATTCTACTTGCCGCATTTTATTTCCTGGGTAATCCTTGGGATCCTTTTTAAAGATATACTTGCCTCCGACGGTTTGGTTAACAATATTTTCCAGAAATGTGGCATTCCGCCCTTTAAGTTTTTTACAAACAAAACCTTCCAGCCATTGTTGGTTATTACAGATGTTTGGAAGGAATTTGGTTTCAATTCGATTATTTATCTGGCTGCCATCACTTCCATTGATCCCGCCCTTTATGAAGCCGCTATCATGGATGGAGCAGGCAGATTCAGACGTATATGGCACATCACAATCCCTGGTATTATACCAATTATAGTTTTGATGCTGCTGCTGAGTATAGGTGGTATCTTCAATGCGAATTTTGATCAGATTTTTAATATGTATAACACCACCTTACTGGAAAGCGGAGACGTAATCGATACATTGGTATACCGCTTGGGTATTGTCGAAGCTAATTATTCCCTTTCAACAGCCATTGGCTTCGCCAAATCAGTATTCAGTTGTTTTTTGGTTTGCCTGTCCTATTTCTTAGCTTATCGACTCGCCGATTACAGGATTTTCTAAGGAGCGGACTGATGATAGAGACTAAACAGGAGCACATTGCATCCATTTTCATAAATATTTTTCTTGGTCTCCTGGGGCTCATCTGCCTGGCGCCTTTGATCCATATCCTCGCCACATCTCTGTCCACCAGTATGTATGTTAATCTGGGAGATGTTACCTTCTGGCCTAAAGGATTCACACTGGTCTCCTATGAATATATTCTGAAAAACAGCAGTTTTTGGCGTTCTATGTGGATATCCGTTGAAAGGCTGGTCATGGGCGTCCTGCTTCAACTGACCTTGACCGTTCTGTCCGCTTATCCCTTAAGTAAAAATAATCATGAATTCAGATCAAGAACCGCTATGGCATGGTTCTTTTTCATCCCCATGCTATTCAGCGGTGGAACAATCCCATGGTTCCTTAATATTCACAGGCTTGGACTTCTGAACACGATTTGGGCTTTGGTTCTCCCGGGCGGTGTATCAACCTTTTTTGTGCTTCTGATCCTTAACTTTTTTCGAGGCATTCCAAAAGATCTTGAGGAAGCAGCTGTGATTGACGGCGCTTCCCAGTGGAAGATCCTGTTTAGCGTTTTTATCCCGTTATCAGCACCTGCGTTGGCTACCATTGCCGTGTACTCTATGCTCGGCATCTGGAACAGCTGGTTTGATGGGATGATCCTGATGAGTACACCAAAAAATTATCCTTTAATGACATATTTGCAATCAGCCACTGTTAAAGTCAAATACGATAACCTCTCACAGTTTGAAATTGAGCGACTGTCAAAAGTCGGGGATAAAACTGCCCGTGCCGCAAAAGTATTCATTGGAACACTGCCTATCCTTGCTACTTACCCCTTCTTCCAAAAGTATTTCACGAAAGGTTTGCTACTTGGCAGTATTAAAGGGTAATATATATGTTGTACAGAATATGTTTACTGCTCATCCTGTTTTCGTTCATGTTTTCAGGCAATTTCGCTAAAGGGGAGAAAAATATGCCCGATGCTTCATTAACGGTTGATTTCTCTGTGCGCAGCGGTGTTCCGCTTATCAAAAAGTTTTCTGTCTATAACTCCGGCTGTACTTCGCTGAGCCATTACGAACGCGATATCGCTCTGCTGCAAGAGTTGGATGTTGCCTCCCTGCGGGTAGACCTTGGTATGGGTGGCTCATCTGTGATGCTTGGTCATAAAACCGTTACCGGTTCCGCAGATCATCTTATCTATGATTTTGATGATATTGAACGCGTCGCAAAATTGTTGAATGAAAAGAATGTACTTCCATATTATTCATGGTGCTACCTTCCGGAACCCATCAATGATAACGGCGATAATCGAAAGTTGAACAAAAATGTTGCTCATTGGCAAGAAATCTGGTCAGATATTCTCGAAACATCCGCACGCCATTTTCGGGCAAACAATGTTCAAATAGGTTATCATGAGGTCTATAATGAGCCTGACCTTTCCAACATGTTCCTTCTTGAAAACTGGAATGTATATCTGGATTTGTACAGATATGGCTCACAAGCTTTGTTAAAAGGTGATCCCGATGCTGTTATCGGTGGGCCAGCAGTAGCATTTGCACAAAACCGTTCACAGATCAAGCAGTTCCTAGCTATGATTGACGCAGAAGACCTGCCACTAGATTTTTTCTCTTTCCATGCTTATACTTCCGATAGTCCCATCGCCGGAAAGCTTCAAGTAATCTATGAAGCATTAGAACAATACCCCAAACTGAAGAAAACAGAACTTCACCTGAATGAGCTCAATGTATTCAGTGACGCATATACGCAGGACAGCGTCTGCAATTTCCATGCAATCTGTCCTTCAATGCTTGACCTGTTCGATGATTTGCTGAATATAACGGATATTACAATGGTGAACTGGACCCAATTCATGGATATTGATTTCAACACGCATGCTTTTGGCCTCGTCAATAGAGACGGTAGAGTCAAAGCCAGTTATAATGCTTTGAAGTGTTATAGCGATATGCCAGAGGAAAGAGTATCCGTGACCACGAGTTCCAGGCGAATACTCCGCGCTTTCGCATCAGCAGACTCAAATAAAGCTGCTGTCCTCGCATGGAATCGTCAGTATGATAATCAGCGAATCCGGATTGAGTTGAATAACATTCCATTCGATACCTGTCAGTTGCGTCTGTATCGAATAGATGAAAAAAATGCTGACGCTATGTCCGGCGGTACACAACATCTGGAAGTGCAGGAAAGTGTTGTCATAAAAAGCAATCAGTCTGTCTGGGAAGGAACAATTCCCGGGCGATCAGTTATTTACCTCATACTTTCGCCCAGTAATGCAAAAGATTTCACGTCATATCTTGACAACTACACCATTGGGCATCATGTCAGGAATCATTATTGGTTTGAAAAACGGCAAACCGATGCATATTCATGGTTTGATTCCAGAGAAAACACATTCTATCTGGGAACAGGCAGTCAAACAGATGTAAGACTGCTATGTGGTACAACGCTGGATCAGACACCGGACTGGCTCTGTATGCATATTTCCGGCTTGACGGACAGTGAGCTAAACACCGGCAGTTTTTCAATTCGAATCGACTATGCTTCGGATTACGGTTATTCGAAAGCTTTATTGCTGCATGCAGGGGAGCCATCCGATTATTCTTTCCCCTTTGGTACTATGAAACCCGCGGACATAAAACAAATCGTTCATGATTTATCTGTCATAGAAATACCTGTTGCTAAATTTGCACCAAACGACTGGACTGGACGTACAACGATTACTGTGGAAGCCTATCAACTGATGCCCAATATACATGTCACGATGAAGCTGAGAAAAGAATAAAAACTAAGAACGAGGTGTGTACCATGGACAAAATCTTCATTGACTTCGATCATTCCAACGGCATTATCACTCCGAATATTTACGGACATTTTGCCGAACATATTGGCGGAGTGTTTTATGACGGTCTCTGGGTAGGTGAAAACAGCAAAACTGACAATATTCACGGATTCCGCAAGTCGCTCGTGGAAAGTTTCAAAAAAATAGCTCCCCCGATCCTGCGATGGCCGGGCGGTTGTTTTGCCGAAACATATGACTGGCGTGACGGAATCGGTCCACGCGCACAGCGCCCCAGGCGCGTTAATTGGTGGTACTACGAAGATCGACGTATCGAAACCAATCATGTAGGAACACATGAATTTATGGACTTTTGCGAAATGGTCGGTGCACAGCCTTATGTTGCTGCAAATATGACCTCACTGACTCCTCTCCAGATCAGGAATTGGATTGAGTATTGCAATTTCCCGGCAGGTCTGACAACTTTATCAGATGAACGGGCAGCCAATGGGGCGGTTAATCCGTTCAACGTTCAATACTGGGGTATCGGAAACGAAAACTGGGGTGGCGGCGGACAAATGACTCCTGAGCAATGCGCCAGAGAGTTTATCCGTTATACAACCATTTGCCGCAGCCTTGGAACAGAAAACCTTAAGTTTATCATGTGCGGCGCAAATGCGCATGATCTTAACTGGACAAAACGGCTGATGAAAGAATGGGCAACCCGCCATTGGCAGGAAGTACCGACATGGGGCATTAGCATCCATTATTACACATGCACCTATTCAGGTAAAGATGATTTGAATTTTGATGAAAGTCAATGGTATGATGAATTATTCCGTGCCGCTTTCATGAACAGAATCATCTATGATCATCGGTTTATTATGGACGAATACGATCCCGAGAGAAAGCTCAAACTCGTTGTGGATGAATGGGGAAATTGGCATAAAAACGGTACAGGGCCAAGCAAGGGATATAATCTGTTTGAGCAGCAAAGCAATATGCGGGACGCAGTTGTCTCTGCTCTGACCCTGAATATTTTTAACAACGCCTGCGATATAGTCGGAATGGCTAATGTTGCTCAACTATGCAACAATCTGCATTCTTTGTTTCTGGCAGGCGGTGACAGTTTTATAGAAACACCAAATTACCATGTTTTCGCCATGTATCGGAGTCATCAGGGAGCGAAACATATCAAGAGCAGCGTGCTGACTTCCGCGATTGAGAATAATAAATATGGCGAATTGCCGATGCTTTCTGTATCATCCTCCATCAAAGATCAAATACTGACGATCACCATTGCCAATCTTGATATCACCGCTTCGCGTGAAATCTGTATCAGCGGTATTGGTAGGACGGTTGCAGGAAATGGTGAAATCACCGTCCTCAGCACGCCAGATCCCATGACCTGCAATACCTTTGAAAATCCAACGGCAGTTATGCCCAAGACGAAGCCTCTTCATTTTGCAGACGGCAATAGTATCACTGTTCCCGCAGCTTCTGTTGTGTCCCTGTCGATCAGTTTATCGGAGTGATGAAAAATGAACGAAAGAATCCGTCAGATCAGATCCTGGCAGTTTGAAAAAAACCACCATGCATTTAGGCAGACAAAGCTCCCGCCTATTGATTCCTACCGTGACAAAAAACTGCCTGACTATATGCGTACAGCACTTCGGCTGAAAACAGCACTGGATCATGAAAAACCTGTTTTTGCTCCCGGAGAGATCATTGCAGGCACCCGTACACTTGCAGAGTTGCCAATGATCTACGATGATGATGAATGGGAGCAGATCGGAAAAGCGCATTATATTCACGAACGCGGCACCGTCACCAATCTGTCCCCGGATTATGGAACTGTCATACAAACAGGGCTGCTTCATCTGCGTGAACAAACAGATGATTCGCCTTATCATCAAGCCATGCGCATCTCCATCGATGCGGTACTCGATTTTACAAGCCGTTACCGGCAGGCAGCTGCTGACATGGGTGCTTCTGAACTTGCCAATATCCTTATGCGTGTTCCGGCATATCCCGCCGCTACCTTCCGGGAAGCCCTTCAATCTCTTCGCATTCTCCATTATGCCATGTGGTGCGAAGGCAATTATCACAATACGCTCGGCCGATTTGATCAGTACTTGATGCCATATCTTCAACATGATCTTGACCATGGCGCACTGACAGAAGAAGACGCCATGGAATTACTGGAGGCTTTTTTTCTTTCATGCAACCGGGACAGCGATCTGTATTTCGGGATGCAGCAGGGTGACAACGGCCAAAGCATCGTGCTTGGTGGAATGACGCCAGATGGAAAAAGCGGTTATAACCAGCTGAGTGAGATGTGCCTGAAAGCCTCCGCAGACCTTCGTCTGATTGATCCCAAAATCAATCTGCGTGTCAGCAGGGATACACCCCTTGATATCTATAAACTCGGTACACAGTT
Organism: uncultured Clostridia bacterium; assembly: GCA_946413245.1. GTDB lineage: Bacteria > Bacillota > Clostridia > Christensenellales > Aristaeellaceae > Aristaeella. Next base: position 7,778 of record CAMKJS010000030.1, on the reverse strand, counting down.
GACCAAATTGGGATTGGGATTCCCGCAATATGAAAACGACGATATCGCAATACCCGGATTAGTGGCTTTGGGGTACCGGGAAGAAGATGCCCGTAACTACGCCATGGCTGCATGCTGGGAATTCATCATACCCGGAAAAGGGATGGATATTCCGAACATCGGTGCCGTTTCCTTTGCCGGGATTATCCATTCAGTGATCCGGGAAAAGCTCAGTGAGGTTCATTCGATTGACGAGCTCCTCCCGTATGTGGAAAACAAAATCAAAAAAACCGTACTTGAACTTGCCGAGACATATCATGATCTTTACATCATCCCTTCTCCCTTTATGTCACTGTTTTTTGACGGATGTCTCAAAAACAAGAAAGACATTTCATTAGGATGCGTCTATAACAACTTTGGCCTTCACGGTACAGGCATAGCCACCGCATCGGATATTCTTGCGGCCGTTGATGCCGCAGTATTCCACGGAAACATCTCTGTCAGTTCACTGTTTGAAGCGCTGGATCGGAACTTTAAAGGTTTTGAAGAACTGCAGCATTATCTGAAATTCGACTGCCCCAAAATGGGAAATGACGACATTCGGGTGGATCAATACGCAGTGCTTTTGCTGCACATGTTCTCGCAAGCCGTAAAAAACCTGTCCAATGAGCGTGGAGGTATTTACCGGGCGGGAACCGGTTCCGCAATGTATTATATCTGGCATGCTTCCTCATTAGGCGCAACTGCAGATGGCCGCAGTGCAGAAACACCCTTGCCAGCCAACTGGGCGCCATCGCTGAATATCAGACTAGAGGGGCCGATTTCGCTTATCAAGTCTTTTGCCAGACCCGATTTTAAAGAAGCAATCAACGGTGGTCCTCTGACAATCGAATTTTCAGACTCAGTCTTTCGAAATGACGAAGCCATCACAAAAGTCGCACAGCTTGTCAGGCTGTTCATAGAATTGGGCGGGCATCAGCTGCAACTGAATACGGTCAACCGAGATCAGCTCCTTGACGCGCAAAAGCATCCGGAAGCATACAGAAACCTGATTGTCCGTGTATGGGGCTGGAGCGGTTATTTTGTTGAACTGGATAAATGTTATCAGGATCACATCATTAAACGTGCCGAGCTGACAATATGAAAACAGGTATTATTTTTGATATCAAAGAATTTGCGGTTTATGACGGTCCAGGCATCCGAACAACTGTATTCATGAAGGGCTGTCCGCTGCGATGCCAGTGGTGTCATAATCCGGAAGGGTTGTCCCCTAAGCCGCAACTGATGATCAGTCCCGCCGCCTGTATCCACTGCGGCGCCTGTCAAAATGCCTGTCATCACAAGATGTGCATTACCTGTGGTGCATGTGTATCCTGCTGCCCGCTCGGGCTTCGCCGTATCGCCGGTACTGTTTGGACATCAAAGGAGCTGGCATTGCGCCTGCTTAAAAATCAACAAGCGTTTTCCGGCAGCGGTGGCGGTGTAACTTTTTCAGGCGGAGAACCGATGATGCAATGGAGCTTTATTGAACAGGTACTATATTATTTGCCGGGAATCCATATTGCTATTGAAACATCCGGTTATACTGATGTGAAAACCTTTTCCCGGATGTGCAGCAAGGTCAATCTCATCATGATGGATATCAAACTTATCAACCCCATCAATCACAAAAAATATACTGGCGTTGATAATGACCGTATTCTGATGAATCTGAAGCTGCTGAAGGAAGGTAACACACCATATATTATCCGAATACCGCTTATCCCCGGTGTAAACGACGATGAAAACAATATGGAAGAAACAGCCGCCATCTTTGAAAAACCGGGTTCGCTGATCCGTGTCGAATTACTCCCCTATCATATCACCGCCGGTGCGAAATATAGTATGATCGGACTTGAATACCAACCGCAGTTTGATACCAGTGCCAAACCGGAAATATGGTTGTCGCCTTTTCACAAGCGAAGTATTCCCACCCTGGTGCTTTAAGTCCACAACATGCCATTTCCTGTCAGATTTATCTGTTGACAAAAATCGCGAAAGCCAACGGTTCAGCGAAATAGATCTTCCATCGTGATCACGGTTTCAAAATCGCCGCTGTATTCATTATATGCCAATCCGTAGGTTGTAATCAGCGTACTGTGAACAACCATATAGGGCGGAAGTGCTTCTTCCAGCAGTGCCTGCCGATGGACAAGCGTGGCGTGATAGCCTTTGTTGGACGCGAATTTCTGTGTGTGGAATTTGATTTCACACATATTGACAACCTGGTCTTTTCGTTCAATCAGGAGATCAATCTGGGTACCTTCCCGATCGTCCGCCCGTTTTGACCACGCGCTCTGCCGGGTCGATACACCGCTGATTCCAAGCGCCTGCTTGATTTGCCTGATATGCCTGAAGCATACGTTTTCAAACGCAATTCCGCGCCAGGCCGCAACAGACGGGGATGTCACGCTCTGCTGCCAGAAAGAACCGTTTAACGCATCCTGATCCCGAACAAATTTCAGATAAAAAATACAGAACGGATCAACCAGTTTATAGTATTCCTCCTTTTTGCTCAGCCCAAAGGGAATATATCGAATGATAAAGTCGCTTGATTCCAATGCTTTCAGCGCGTCGGAAAGCGACCCGCCCAAGGTCAGACCTGTTTGCTCAGCAATCTCAGAGCGTGTATATCCGCCGTTCTTCTGATTCAGGCAAATCACGATGGACTTCATCATATCCGGATTGGTAAAAACAGAGCTGAACAGGCGATCGAACTCATCCCGCAGGGGAGCAGCTTTGAATGCAAAGAAAAGCTGGTCAATATTCTGAGCGAGACTGAGTCCCTTTTCAAAATAGTTCAGATAATACGGTATTCCGCCAACCGCCATATACGCCTGCACAATATCATATCTGGACAGCCTGATTTTTTTGCTTCTGAGGAACTCTTCACATTCTTTTAAGCTGAAGGGCTCCAGCGCGATTTCATACGTGACGCGGTTATACATGCCTCCATGATTGTTGATCAGTTTATCCAGAATCCAGGAGGTTGCGCTTCCGCATACCACCACCATCAGATTCTTACGGCTGCATCCCCATGTATTCCAAAACCCCTCGAAAGCGGTCATGAAACCTGATCGCTGCGTATCCAGCCAGGGAAGCTCATCCAGGAAAACCAGCATACGCTGCCCATCGTCCCGGCTCTGCAGAAACAGCTCGAGCATCAGGAACGCATCCAGCCAGTTATCCGGACATCTGCTTTTCTTCATTCCGTGCAGCAGAAGTGAATTATAAAAATGCTTCAGCTGTTTCCGAAGCGGACTTCCTCCCGCCATCTGATCCAGTTCGAGGGGAGAGAGTCCCGCGTGATGAAAAGTAAATTTCCCCTGAAACGTTTCATTCACGAGAAAGGTCTTTCCGACCCGGCGCCGCCCATGAACGGCCACCAGCTGGGCACTTCCGCTGTCATAAAGCTCCTTCAGACGTTGAACTTCTTTAGATCTCCCAATCATCACATCGCCCCCTCCGTTGTTGCTATTCAGCCTTCAAGGCATATATTACCGCATTTAAGGCTGAATAGCAACAATATTTACCCGTTTTTTTGCTCTGAAACGCATTATCGTTGTTGCTATTCAGCCTCATGCACATTCATGACGCATTATCAGGCTGAATAGCAACAACGAAAGAGAGATCATGATCCGAGCAGAGATAAGGCCTGTTCGGCATGTTGGTGAAACAGCGTCCTGACATACCAGTCGGTTTGCTGAATAATGAACTGCGAAAGCGGTGCATAAAATTACGACCGGACAATCGGACAGAAAGGAACAAAACCATATGCTGTGCGACGAACTGCTGGCAAAAAGAAACCTGCCGGAGGTATGGGACGGAAACAGTGCGGACTGGGCGTCCCGCCGGGAAGGAATCAAAGAGATCCTGCAGCGGGAGGTCTACGGTTTCCGGCCCGGAGAGCCGGAGGAGCTGACCTTTGCCGAACAGCCCGAAGGACCGTTTTCCGGCCATTTCTTTGCTGGGAAGGCGTCCCTGCGGAAAACAGAGATCCGCGGAAAGCTGAACGGGCGGGAGTTTTTCTTCCCGGTGTACGCTGTGATTCCCAAAGGAAAAAAGAATCTTCCGTTCTTCGTCCACATGAATTTCAGGCCGGATATGCCGGACGGATTGATGCCGACCGAGGAAATTATCGACAACGGATTCGCGCTGTTCGCCTTCGGCTACGGGGACGTGACCGCGGACGACGGGGATTTTTCAAGCGGCCTGGCCGGAACGGTGTTCGGCGGCCGGGAACGTGCCGGCAGCGACTGCGGCAAGATCGCTCTCTGGTCCTGGGCCGCCTCCCGGGTCATGGACTATTGCGAGACCCTGGACTGCCTGGACTTTACCCGTTCCGCCGTGCTGGGGCATTCCCGGCTGGGTAAGGCGGCGCTGTTTACCGGCCTGATGGACGAGCGGTTCCGGTTCGTGCTTTCCAACGAGTCCGGCTGCGCCGGCGCCGCCCTGAACCGCGGCAAGGCGGGAGAAACCGTGGGAAGGATCGGATCGGTGTTCCCGTACTGGTTCGCGCCGGAATACCGGAAATACGACGGGCGGGAAGAGGAGATGCCCTTCGACCAGCATTTTCTTCTGGCAGGCTGCGCGCCGAGATACGTCTACGTGGCCAGTGCCGTGGAGGATACCTGGTCGGACCCGGATTCCGAGTACCTGTCCTGCTGCGCGGCCGGCAAGGTGTACGAGCGTCTGGGCCTGCCGGGGTTCGTTCATCCCGACAGGCTGCCGGAGCCCGGGGACGTGTTTCGGGAAGGAAGCGTCGGCTATCACCTGCGCGGCGGAACCCACGCCCTGAGCCGGGAAGACTGGCAGCGCTGTTTCGAATTTATCCGCGCCTGTTCAGCGAAAACCACGCCAGCCGGATCCCGACCTGCTGCAACGAGTACGGGATCATGTCCTGGCTTCTGAACCAGACAAAGGACGATTAGCCGGAGAAAAAGGAGACAGAGAACCATTCCCTGTCTCCTTTTTTCTGTTTACAGGCTGATCTTTCCCATGACCACGGGATGGGAGGCGCCGGTCACCGAGGGCATGTTGTTGCACTGTCCCTGGATACATTCGTTGGCGAGAATCGCGAAGGCCACAGCCTCCTTGGCGTCGCTGTCCAGCCCCAGATCCTCGTTGCGCAGAACCGGCACGCGCAGTACCTCCCGGATGTAAGCCATCAGGGTCGGATTCCGGCTGCCCCCTCCGCCGACGATCAGCAGATCCGGCGCCACGGAGCAGAAATCCCGCACCGCGATACCGATGCATTCCGCCGTGAAGCGGGTCGCGGTGGCCAGGATATCGACGCTGGAAAGCCCGATCTCCAGACTCCGCGCGATCAGGGCGTCCACGTACGCCGCGTTGTAGACCTCCCGGCCGGTGGACTTGGGCGGCGGCAGCCGCAGCCAGGGATCGGACAGCAGCCATTCCAGCAGCTCCGGGCTGAAGGTCCCCTGGGCCGCCAGGGCGCCGTCCGCGTCGTAGCGCTGTTTTCCGCCCGTGATCCGCTCCGTGAGCTGATCCATCACCATATTGCCGGGACCGGTGTCGAAAGCGAGAGTATCCTCCGGCGCTCCGCCCTTCGGCAGCAGCGTCAGGTTGCCGATGCCCCCGATGTTCTGCAGGGCGACGGTCTTGTCCTCCCGCCGGTAAATCAGGTATTCCGAATAGGGCACCAGCGGCGCTCCCTGGCCGCCCGCGGCGAAATCCCGCACCCGGAAGTCGCTGACTACCGGGCATCCAAGGCCCTCCGCGATCACCGAGGCCTCCCCCAGCTGCAGGGTCCCCCGCACCTGCCGGCCGGCATAAGGCTCCGCGGCGGGAAGATGATACAGGGTCTGCCCGTGGCTGCCCACCAGATCGATCTCCGAAGGCGCGACGCCCGCCGCTTCGCACACCGCCAGACAGGCCTCCAGCCCCAGCTGACCCAGCAGGAAATGGAACAGGCACAGATCCCGGCTGCCTCCCTCCGTTCCGGAGGCCAGACGAAGGATTTCCGCCCGGATTGCATCCGGATACGGCAGGCTCACGAAGCCCGTCGTCTTCACTTTCGTATTCAGCCCGGAGCCGGTGATCTCAACCAGCGCGGCGTCCATACCGTCCGCCGAGGTGCCGCTCATCAGGCCGACGACCCGCAGGATCGGTTTCTTCCAGAGCTTCTCCAGCTGTCCGATCGTCTGTCCCACGCAATTCACTCCTCCCCCGCCAGGACGTACGCGACTTCATGCAGCGTTCGGCGGAAATCCGCGGTGGCCTGCTGATTCTCATGCCGGTAAAACAGCCGGTTGGTCATGGAAACCGCGCCGACGTTTTTCTCCCGGGAAAACCAGATACCCGTGCCGGTAAAGCCCGTGTGCCCGCAGCCGTGCGGATAGGATACGCCGGACTGGAAGCCCAGCCCCCGGGTCGGCGCGCCGGGCTGTTCCCTCTGCGCCGCGATCAGCAGCGGATCCTCCGTGTTCATGTAAAACCGGCACAGCCGCTCGTAGGCTTCCGCGTCCGTGAAAATCCCCGCGTGGCCGCTCACTTCCCCGAAATAGTAATGGCAGTTGCCGTCGTTGGCTTTCCCGATCACCGGCTCTTCCCGGGACCGGAAGCCGTCAAAGGAGATGTTCCGCTCCTGGCACATCCGCTCCTCGACGGGGTTCCCGTAGCTGGAAGGAATGATATGGTATGTTGCCGGCGGCCGGTACATGATATTTCCCAGCCCCAGCGGCTCCGCCAGGTCCTCCCGCAGGCAGCGGTCCAGCGGCTTGCCCCGCAGTTTTTCGATCGTTTTCCCCAGCAGCATGAAGTTCAGATCAGAGTACGCCACGCCCTCCGTCGGCGCCGTGTGCTCCAGAGCGTATGCCGTAACGTCCCAGAAGTCCTCCCCCCGGCGGGAATAAAAGGGATACCAGGGCACGATGCCGGAGGTGTGCGTCAGCAGCCGGCGCACTGTGACCGCAGCCAGGCGCTCCGCCAGAATCCGGCGGTTCCGGATCTCCTCCGGAAACAGCTCCGCCGGCGTCGTATCCAGGGTCAGCTTCCCGTCGCGGATCAGCAGCAGGATCTGGGTCGCCGTGGCGATCTTCGTCAGGCTGGCGGCGTCGAACAGGGAATCCTCCCGCGCCTCCCCGGCGCAGACCACCGCCAGGGTCTTTTCCCGGTCGAATACCCGCACGCAGGCGGAGGGAAAATAGCCCGCCGCGCGGTAGCGCTCCGTCAGATCCGTAACCGCCTGAAGCAGGCGCAGCCGTTTATCCTCTGAAATCATCAGCGCATCCGTCCTTTTTGATCATAATTCCCTGCCCGCATTGTAGCATTTTTCCATACCGGAAGCAAATTGAAGAAAAAGAAGACAGGGTTTCCTGTCTCCTCAGAATTCCCGCAAATATGAACTTGTTCTTTTTGACAGATATATGATACAATAACGACAAGGCATGAACATCGTTTCCATCTCAACAAGCCGCACAGGTATGATTCCCGCAATACCGGCGCCGCCGGAAGGACAGGAGGGATTGATTTGAAGGAACACTGGAACAGGGAATTTGCCGACCGTTTCCGGATCCATGAGGACGAGCTGAAGTGGCTGTACTATGAGCTGTATCATTCTGACGGGCAGGCGTACGATTACTTCACGGACATGCTGTACCGATGCTGGGAAGAGCGTTCGGAGCCGCTCCGTCTGATGGACCGCGCGAGGGAGGCCTTCCCGGACTGGTACAAGGGGCACGACCTGACCGGTATGCTGATGTATGTGAACGCCTTCGCCGGAACGCTGCAGGGCGTCC
>CAMKJS010000029.1 GCA_946413245.1 uncultured Clostridia bacterium | reverse complement strand
CATTGGTGAAGCGGCGCAGGCGATTGATATCCTTGTAATCGATGTACTCGATCTTATCCACGCAGAAGCTGCAAACCTTCCGGCGGGGACGACGTCCCGCGCGGGGGCGCGGCCTTCTTTCGCCACGATCTTCAGACATGGGATTTTTCCTCCTTACACTTGAGCGTTAAAAGGGCAGTTCATCGGTCTCTACTGCGGTAAAGCCGGCCGACTGGGGCTCCGCGGCAGGCGCGGGCGCAGCGGCGGGCGCGGTATAACCGCCCGCGGCGTCATCATTGCGGGAAGACAGGAACTCCACGTCAGTCGCGTTCACTTCCAGGCTCGCCCGGGTCGTCCCGTCACTCGCCTGATAGGTGCGCACGCTGACCGAACCCACCACGGCAACCTTGCGGCCCTTGCTCAGATACTTCTGGCAGTTTTCGCCCAGCTGGCGCCAGGCGGATACGCGGAAGAAATCGGCTTCGGGCTGGCCGCCCTGGGCATCCCGGCGTCCGCGGCGGTTCACCGCAACGCTGAAGCTGCAGACGCTGTCCCCGGAGGGCGTGGTTCTCAGCTCGGGATCATGGGTCAGGTTTCCGATAATTGTCAGCCTGTTCATTGCTGTACCTCCTCTGTCAGCCGTTACTCGGCGTCAGCGGCGGGGGCAGCTTCTTCCGCAGGAGCGGCTTCCTCAGCGGGAGCGGGCTCTTCGGCGGGAACGGCTTCCTCGGCAGGAGCAGTCTCCTCGACAGCTTCGGGCTTGATGGCGCGCGGCTTGACAGCAGAACGCTTCTCTTCCAGCTTAATCACCAGATAGCGGAGCACGTTCTCGTTGATCTGCAGGTTGCGCTCAAGCTCACGGGGCAGGTCCGCCGGCGCCTTGAAGTTCACCAGCACGTACCAGCCTTCGGTCTTGTAGTCAATGGCGTAGGCCAGGCGGCGCTTGCCCCACGTTTCATCGACCTTTTCGATCTCACCACCGTTGTTGGCGATCAGGGCGGAAACCTTTTCAATCAGCTCCTTGCGGGCGGTTTCCTCCAGACCGGTGTCGATGATGTAGATCATTTCATACCTGTTCATCATTCTTTCACCTCCTCACGGACTTATGGCACTGCATCTTTGCAGCGCAAGGATGTGCCAATTGAGGATTATATCAGAACCACAGCGGTTTGGCAAGCACTTTTTTATCTGCTTCTCAGGCCGTCGTGTGCACGGTTTTCAGGCTTCGGAAAGCCCGTCGGCGATGCCCATCATCACGATGCCGACGACGACGGCGGCCACACAGGCGTACTGGGAGGCCTTCAGCTTCTCTTTCAGGAAAATCCGGCTGAGAATCACGGACACGATGCAGTAGGAGGCCACCATCGGCGCCGTCAGCATCGGATTCCGTGCCATGGCGTAAACATAGAACACCTGGCCGAACTCCTCGCAGCAGGCGGCGATCCCCTTGGTCTTCAGCTCTCCCGGCATAAAGGGATTATACGGCTTCTTCTCGCGGATCCACAGGAAGACCCAGGCCGCGATCCCCGCCAGCAGGAAGGTCAGGCCGTAGAGAATGATCACGTCGATTTCGCCAAGGCCCAGGCCTACCTCCTCGTCCAGGATGATGCCGTCCGCGGAGGTGCCCAGGGTATCGAAGACACAGTACAGAATCGGGAACAGCAGCGCCAGCGCGCCGAACCGGTATTTCCGCTCCGCCGGCGCCAGCGCGCGTTCCTGCCGGGACAGCCGCTGCTCCACCACCGCCAGCGCGATGACGCCGAAAATGATCAGTACAGTACCGACGATTTCCAGCGAGCTGAACTCCTCAGACAGATCGGAAATACGTCCTACCGTCAGAAAATACACCGCCATGAAAATCAGGGAAAGCCCGCCGGAAGCGTTCTGCACCGGGGAAACGATACTCAGTTCCAGATACCGGAGACCGGCGTATCCGATCACCATGGAGATAATGTAACAAAGGGAAGCCGGCGCATACTTCACCGCGTTTTCCACCAGCGCGGCCACGGACATTTTCGTTTCCGCCAGGGGCAGCAGCGCAAAGGCGCACACGCCCATTACCAAGCCGACCCATACCGCGATCCGCAGATGGGAATATCGGTCCGCCTCCTCCGAGGATTTCTTATAGAACAGATCGGCGAATCCCCAGCTCATGGTGGAAATCAGCGCGAAGAAAAACCAGCTCATATCAACACACCTTCGTCTTCATTATTTCGCAAATCATGGGCAGCGGCAGCCGCGATCGGCTTTACTGCGTCCGCGCCTGCGTTTCAGATGCCGTAGAAGGAGAAACGGAATTCCAGCGGTTTGTCCGCGTCCAGCAGATACTCCGGATGCGTTCTGGCGCCCCAGCTGTCGTCTCCGCCCACGCCCATCTGGCGGCTGCTCATCTTGATCACCGTATAGGAAACCGGCGGCAGCTCGTATCCGTGGGCAGCGTTCTCGATCTCATGGGGCGTCCAGGGCAGCGCGGAAAACTCCCCGCCGTTCAGCGTCAGCTTCAGCCCGCTTCCCCGGGCGTCCGTGATTTCCGCCCAGCGCACGCCGGTGCGGTTGCCGCATTCCTGGGGCAGCAGGTACGGGGTCATGTTCTCACCGGCCCGGTACTGCCAGATACCCAGCCGCGCGCCTTCCCGGCGGTCGATGTAGTTCTCCTCCGGCCCCAGGCCGTAGAAGCGCACCCGGTCCAGATCCGCGTCCAGTTTCATCAGCATGCCGAATTCCGGCGGATCACCCAGGCCTTCCACGGGATCATAGGCCAGCACCACGTCCACCTGTCCGCAGGGGCGGATCCGATAGGTCACCCGGCATTCCGCCACCGGAACGGTCGGCAGGTCGTAGGTCACGGTGAAGCGGACGCTTCCGTCCTCTTCCTGTTCCGGCCGCATCTCCGCATTTTTCCGGAAGGTTTCCGGGCGGCACGTGCCGCAGTACAGGGAAGCCGCCTTCCACTGGGCGTAGCGCTGCGGCATTCTGTTGCCGTTGTCGTTGTTGGTGGGCGCCCGCCAGAAGTTTGGCATCAGCGGCGCTTTCAGGTATTCCCGGTCTCCCACGCGGTAGGAGATCAGCGCGCCGGCACCCCGGCTGAACAGCACGGAGAAGTGCTCTCCCCGCGCGCCGACGTTCCAGGCGCTTTCCAGCATCTGCAGTTTTCCGGGAACGCAGGCCTTCCGCTCTCCTTCCACGGTCCAGACTCCCTGGCCGAAGGCGATTTCATAGCCCGCGGCTGCCCAGGCCGTATCTTCCCGCAGATGGAAGCTCACCGTGCAGGCGTACTCACCCGGCGCTTCCGGCATGGCAAACGGCAGGGGCAGCGTCGCGGAGGACTGCGGGGCGATATCGGTTTCCATTTCCGTACGGGCTGTTTCCCGGCCGTCCTTTTCCAGCCGGACAAGGCAGCGGTACGCAGCCGTGGACGTGAACATATGCCGGTTGTCGATCCGGATACCCTCTTCCGATACACGGATCCGCAGATTCTGGTAGTTGTACTTCACTTCCTGCAGCTTCGGGGTTTCCTTCCCGTCCGCGAACACGATGCCGTTTCCGCAGAAGATGCCGTCCGTAGGCCGGTCGTCCCAGTCCCCGCCGTACTGCAGCGTTTCCCGGCCGAACCGGTCCCGGCCCACCAGCGCCTGATCGATGAAATCCCAGATGAATCCGCCCTGATACAGCTCTTCCTCGTACGCCAGTTCCGTATACTTGTGCATAGCGCCGTTGGAATTGCCCATGGAGTGGGTATATTCACACAGGATAAAGGGCTTGCCCCGGTTCTCCTTCAGATACGCGCGCACCCGGTCCGCCGGGGTGTACATTTCACTTTCGATATCCGTGATTTCCCGCAGGCGCAGGTCGCTGTCCGCGTGGCAGTCGCCTTCATAGTGCACGGGGCGGGTGGGATCCAGCCGCTTCATCTCCCGGCTCATGGCCAGGATCACCTGCCCTGTCAGGCTTTCGTTGCCGCAGCTCCAGATGATTACGCAGGGATGATTCCGGTCCCGCTCCACCATGGAGGTCACCCGGTCCAGCAGCAGGGGCTGCCACTCCGTCCGGTTGCCGGGAAAAATCTCCTCCCGGGTAATTCGCTTCTGGGCGTACATGTCCCACATGCCGTGGCTCTCCATGTTATTCTCGTCAATCACATAGAGGCCCAGCTCGTCGCACAGGCGGTAGAGGAAACTCGCGTTGGGATAGTGGCTGGTGCGCACAGCGTTGATATTGTTCCGCTTCATGAGCAGCAGCGCTTCCCGCACCTTCTCCTCCGTGACGGCCCGGCCCGTTTCCCCGCAGAAGTCGTGCCGGTTCACGCCCTTGAACACCACCCGAACGCCGTTGACCCGGATCACGCTGTCCCGGATCTCGATCTTCCGGAAGCCGACCCGCTCCCGGATATATTCGGTTTCCCCGGATGGCGCGGCCAGCGTTACGTTCAGATCATATAGGAAAGGATCCTCCGCGGACCAGAGTCGGGGATTCGCCACGCGGATCCGGCCCCGGGCCTCGTTTCCGCCCTCCGGCCAGATTTCCTCCTCCACCGCGCCTTCGCAGCCTTTCAGGGCCACAGTCAGGCGGCTTCCCTCCGGCGCGTCGATCCTGGCCCGCCAGGTCAGCACGCCGGTTTCTCCGCCGTTCTCCGGCTCCGCGGTGATCTTCAGATCCCATACGTGGGCTTCAGGCAGGGCGTACAGATACACGTCCCGGTACAGCCCGGAGAAGCGCAGGAAATCCTGATCCTCCAGCCAGCTGCCGGAGCACCATTTATATACACGGCAGGCCAGCTTGTTTTCCCCGTCCCGCAGCGCTTCCGTCAGCTCGAACTCGTGGGGCGTGAAGCTGTCGGAAGAAAACCCGATGTACGTCCCGTTCAGCCATACGGCCACGCAGCTTTCCGCTCCCTGGAAGGAGACGAACACCCGCCGGTCCCGCATCTCCTCCGGCAGGCGGAAGTACTTCACGTAGCAGGCCACCGGATTGAACTTCTCCGGGATCTCCCCGGGCAGCAGGTTCTCCTGCCCGTCCCAGGGATACTCCGTGTTCGCGTACTGCGGCGCGTCATATCCTTCCAGCTGAATATGGGCAGGCACTCGGATGTCCGTCCAGTCATGGCAGTCGTATTCCGCCGCTTCAAAGCCGGGCAGCACCTGACCCGGGTTCCTGGCGTAGAAGAACTTCCACTGGCCGTTCAGGCTCCGGCGCAGACAGGTTTCCCCCGCTTCCGCCTCCGCTTCGGAAAGGTACCACCGGTGGTCGGAATGCGCGTCCAGCCGGTTTTCGCGATAGTATCCGGGATCCCTGAGCTTCTTTTCATCAAACATGATTTTCTTCCTCTCCGGTCGTGTCGGGATGATTGCCTTCCGTCTTCTCTGTCCCTCGCAGCGGATCCCGGGCCCGTATCACCCAGTAGCCGCCAGAACGGTCCAGCTTTTCTGTCGTCTGAAACAGGGTCCCCAGATACCGCAGGCAGCTTTCCGCCCCCTGCTGTTTCCGGATCACCAGATACAACGCGCCGCCGGGCTTCAGCTGCCCGGCCGCGTCCGCGAACATGCGGTAGATCACCTGCTTGCCCGCCCGGATCGGCGGATTCGTGATCACTGCGTCGAACCGGAGCTCCCGGAGCGCCGCGAAGCCGTCGCTTTCCACGCATTCAGCCCTTACGCCGTTCGCCGCCGCGTTCTTCCGGCTCAGCTCCAGGGCCCGGCGGTTCACGTCCGCCATCGTCACCCGGGCTTCCGGCCATGTCCGGGCAAGGCTCACGCCGATCGCCCCCCAGCCGCAGCCCAGATCCAGGAGATCCCCTGTCATCGTTTCCGGCAGCGCTTCCAGCAGCAGCCGGGTGCCGGGATCCAGCTCTCCCCGGGAGAAAACGCCCGCGTCCGTCTGAAAGCGCAGCGCCGCGCCCCGGTAGGTAAAGGCGCATTCCGCCGGCCGGGACGCGCTCTGCGGCTCTGCCGTATAATAATGGTCGTTTCCGTGACCGCTCATGCTTCCTCCATCCCGGCCGCCTTCCGCAGGCTCCGCAGCTCCTCCGCCGTCAGCTCCCGCCACTGCCCCGGCGACAGCGCCGGATCCAGCTCCAGGGGACCGAACGAACACCGGTGCAGCGCCGTCACTTCATGGCCGGCAGCGGCAAACATCCGCTTCACCTGGTGATATTTTCCCTCCGTCACCGTGACCTCCGCCTCCGAGGACGCCTCTTCCGCCGAAAGGATCCGCAGCTCCGCCGGCCGCGCGCGGAAATCGCTCAGCTCCAGCCCGTCCGCGAAACGGCGCACGTCCTCCGCGTCCAGCCTCCCCGTCACCCGGGCTCGGTAGCGCTTGTCCACATGCCGCCCCGGCGCCAGCAGCCGGTGATTCAGCTCCCCGTCACAGGTCAGCAGCAGCAGGCCCGTGGTATCCTTGTCCAGCCGGCCCACCGGCATGCAGCCGATGCCGGCGTACACCGGATCCAGCAGGTCCATCACGGTAGGCTGCTTCGCGTCCCGCGCGGCGGTCAGAAGGCCCGCGGGCTTGTACAGCATCACATGCCGCGTAACCCGCCCGTCCACCGGAACGCCGGACACCCGAAGCGCGGCGGTTTCCGTCTCAAAAGAAAGGGCAGGATCCTGAATCACCTGTCCTTCCACTGATATCTGTCCGTCCCGGATCCGTTCCCTTACCCGGCTTCTGCTGCCCAGGCCCAGCATAGCCAGCCACCGGTCCAGCCGGATCCTCACCGGTCTTCCTCCTCCGCCCGCCGGCTGCCGTCTCCTCCGGCGCAGGCGGCGATGATCAGGGAGCGCAGAGGCACCAGGGGCACCGTCAGCACGACCCCCACCGCCAGAATGATCAGCGATACCTTGGTCGACGGCAGCTCCAGCAGGCCCATCACCAGTCCGTTCAGGTCCGCCAGCGCGGGCAGATACCGGATAAACAGCACGATCAGCGCGGCGATCAGGGGCAGCAGCACGATCAGGGAGCAGATCCAGCAGCCCAGCATCTTCCACCGGCGTCCCTTCACCAGATCCTTCCGCCCCAGTGCCAGGGCGTGCCTGTCCCCGCAGTGGAATCCGCATCCCACCGCCAGAATCAGCAGCGCTGCCGCCAGAATCAGCCCCAGGTAAATCACGCCCTGCAGCAGGTCTTCCCCGCCGAAAGATTTGATCATCCGCAGCAGCGTAAACCCGTCCATATCACCGGAAATATGAATCCGTGCGATCACCAGGCAGGCGATCAGCGGCGCGCCCCACAGAAGGATCAGGATGCAGCGGCTCAGGCCGAAGCCCAGCTTCTTCCCGTATCCCCGGAGTTCCCCCAGCTGCCGGCTGAACAGGCTTCCGCCCCGCAGGGAATCCTGCATGGCCGCCGCGGCGTTCATGCGGGCCGGCAGCAGAATCAGCACAAACAGCGGCACCGCCAGCAGCGCCAGCATCTGCAGTTTGCTGTCCGCCAGGAACAGCAGCGGCGCCAGCACCGCCAGCACCAGGCACAGCTCCGTGATTAAAAACCGGAAGGAAGCGCCCGGATCCCCGAAATAAACCTGAAACGCTTCCCGAAATGCCTTTGAAATCTTCATTCCCAGACCTCCGTCCGCGGAAACATTCTTCCGCTGCCTTTTGCAATCGGGGCATATTATACCCTTTTCCCGGCCGGATTGCAAACGGTTCCGGACCGGTTTCCCTATTTCATCTTTTGTTACATTTTTTCATATTTTCGTAACTTGTTTGTTGACAAATACAGGCCGGCAGGGTATCATACAAGCGGGTATGCTTTGCCCGCGAAATGTATCGGAAGGAGATCCGTCATGAAGAAGCATGTGCTCTGGATTCTCGCTCTGGCCATGGTGCTTCTGTGCGCCGCCGCCTCCGCCGACGCGGTACTGAACGAGACCGTTTTCCCCGACACGCAGTTTCTCGCTGCCGTGCGGGAGTTTGACACCGATCAGGACGGAGTACTCAGCGGCGCTGAAATCGCTGCCGTCACCCGGATCGATGTCGCCGGCCGGGGGATTGAGTCCCTGGACGGCATCGGCGCCTTCACCGCGCTGACACATCTGAACGTCACCGGGAACAGCCTGACCCGTCTGGACGCCTCCGGACTTCCTTCGCTGGTCTGGCTGGCCTGTGATTCCAACCAGCTGGACACCCTGGTACTGGGTTCCCTGCCCGCGCTGGAGGTGCTCTCCTGCGAGAACAACTGGCTCACCTCTCTGGATCTCTCCGGCTGTCCCGCGCTGAAGGAGCTGTACTGCGGCTCCAACGGCATGACGGTGCTGGATCTGAGCGGCAATCCCGCGCTGACCACGCTGTTCTGTTTCGGCAGCGGCGTAGGAACGCTGAATCTGGCCGGGTGCCCGGCGCTGACGACTCTGTCCTGCTACTCCTGCCAGATCAGCGTGCTGGATCTGAGCGGCAACCCCGCGCTGACCACGCTGTACTGCAGCAACAACATCCTCACGTCCCTGGATGTGAGCGCCAATCCGGAGCTGAAGGAACTGGTCTGCCACAGCAATAAGCTGGAAACCCTGATCCTGGCGGAGAACGACGCGCTGGAAACCCTGGACTGCGCCTTCAACCGCCTGGCCTCCCTGGACGTCAGCAGCTGCGACGTGCTCAAGAATCTGGTGCTCTCCGTCAAGCCGGACAAATCGGACGGATTTATCGTCTACCGGAACGGGGACGACGCCGACATCATTCTGGATGAAAGCACCGTGATGATCGTCGAAGCCTCCACCATCATGGTGGACGGGCTCCGCTACAGCGTCACCGCCACCGCGGCCACCCTCGAGGGCGTGGAAAGCAAGAACGTGAAGAAGATCACGATTCCCGCCACGATCAAGGTGGACGGGAAAGAACTGAAGGTTACCGCCATCGCGGCCAACGCCTGCAAGGGTCTGAAGAAGCTGACCACCGTCACCATCGGCAAGAACGTGAAGAAGATCGGCAAGAACGCCTTCAAGGGCTGCGGAAAGCTGAACAAACTGGTGATCAAGGCCACCAAGCTGACCGAGAAGAACGTGAAGGCCGGCGCCTTCTCCGGGCTCGCCGCCGACATCGAGGTCACCTGCCCCAAGGGCAAGGCGGATGAATACAAGACCCTGCTCCTGGCCAGGGGCCTGAGCGAAACCGCCGTATTTAAATAATACCGAAGCCAAAACACAGGGCTGTTTCCGAAATCCGGAAACAGCCCTTTTCGTATGATTGCAACCGTTCCGGGAATCAGTCCCCGGTGATGCGCCGCATATCCTGATACAGCCAGCGGAAGCTGCCGGGCTTCACCGGCACGGCCCCGGCGTCCCGCTCCTCCCCGCTGACCAGATCGGTAAAGAGGCTCTCGTCCCGGAGCCAGGCGGTATGCTCCCGGTCACCGAAGTTGAACAGGGCCAGCAGCTTCTCTCCCATAAAGTACCGGCCGATGCCCAGGATCGATTCGTTTCCGGTATCGGGCAGCCATACGTCCGCCCGGTCGTCGAACACCGGATAGCGGGCCCGGAGCGTCTCCAGCTCCCGGATCCCGGCGAACACCTGTCCCTCGGGCGTTTCCGGATCCGTCCGCTTCTCCGCCTTTTCCCAGTCCATGTTTCCCCGGTGCAGGTAGCGGCTGTCCTCCCGCTTCTCCGGGTCCTGATGATAGCCGTTATCGTTTTCCCGGGCGATTTCGTCCCCGCTGTAGAGGATCGGCACTCCGCTGAGGGTGAAGATGAAGGCGTGCAGCATCAGATCCAGCCGGATCGCTTTTTCCAGCCCCTCCGGATCTCCCGCTTCCCGGGTGCTTTCAATGCCGCAGAGGCTGGCGGTCGTTCCGCACAGCCGGGCGTCCCCCAGCCGCGGGTCGTCGTTGTACAGCTCGCCCCGGGCCGGGCTCCCCTTCCATTTCCCGGTCAGGTAGTCGTTCAGGAATTTCTTGTGCGATACTTCCCCCCAGCCGAACCGGCTCAGGAACCCGTAGTCCAGCCCCCAGCCGATATCGTCGTGGCAGCGAATGTAATTCAGGAAAGCGTACTCCTTCGGCATGCGGAACACCTGCGCCAGCTGGTGCGCCAGCAGCCGCGGATCCCGGGTAGCGACCGTGTGCCAGAGGGTAGCCATGGTGGTCACGTTATACAGCAGATGGCATTCCGGTTTCTCCACCGTGCCGAAATACGGCGCCACCTTGCTGGGCTCCATCACCACTTCTCCCAGCAGCAGCGTTCCGGGACAGATGATTTCGCAGATCATGCGCATCATCCGCACCAGGGTATGCACCTGCGGCAGATTGCGGCAGCTGGTCCCCGGCGCCTTCCAGATATAGGGCACGGCGTCCAGCCGGATGATATCCACTCCCCGGTTGCACAGGTACAGCATATTCTCCGTCATGTCGTTGAACACAGCCGGGTTGGCGTAGTTCAGATCCCACTGATAGGGATAAAAGGTGGTCATGACGATTTTTCCCGCTTCCCCGCACCAGGTGAAATTCCCCGGCGCCGTCGTGGGAAAGACCTGGGGTACGGTCTGCTCGTACCAGTTGGGAATATCCCAGGTGTCGTAGAAGAAGTACCGGCGCTGATACGCCGCGTCTCCCGCCCGGGCCCGCTTCGCCCACGCGTGATCCTCGCTGGTGTGGTTCATCACGAAATCCAGGCACACGGAGATTCCCCGCTCGTGGCAGGCGTCCGCCAGCGCGGCCAGATCCTTCATGGTTCCCAGCCCCGGCTGCACCTTCCGGAAATCGCTCACGGCGTATCCGCCGTCGCTCCGTCCCTCCGGGCTTTCCAGCAGCGGCATCAGGTGCAGATAGTTGACCCCGCACTCCTCCAGATAATCCAGCTTTTTCTTTACGCCTTTCAGGTTTCCCGCGAAGGCGTTCACATACATCTGCATGCCCACCAGGTCATGGCCCTTGTACCAGTCCGGACAGGCTTCCCGGGCCCGGTCGATCTGGCGCAGCTTCTCCGGCCGCTCCTCCCAGACGCGGTACAGCATTCCGACCAGATCGCCGTAGGCCTGCATATTATTGTGATACAGCTCGCAGTACAGCCACTTCAGCTCGTCCTCATGGCGCGCAAACCGCGCCGCAAATTCTCCGTCCCACGCCGTTCTGTCCATGCCTGCCGCGCTCCTTTCCGATAAAACCCTTTTTTCTGATCATACCATAAAAACCAGCCCGGAACAATTGGTTCCGGGCCCTTCCGGAACGAAATTCCGCCCGCAAGCCTGCTCTCTTCCGCACTTTCCGTACAAAGATATCTGTTTTTTGTTTTTAGTTCGGTTTTCTGTATGCTTTTCGGATGAAACATGATATAATTCTCTGTCGCGGCTGACCGCGCGGGGTATTTGCTTTTTTATTTATACGCTATCATCGTCCCGCACGCCCGCCGCCAATATGGGGCCGTTCCTCGGTTTTTCGCGGAGCGGTAACCGAACAGGAGGCTTTTATGAGCAACTATGACGCGCTGGGCGTCAGCGCCAGGCTCGAGGCCGACAAAACCCTGGACACGCTTTTTTCCGTGCTCCGGGAGTATGGTGACGTCCCCGCGGCGTGCTGGCTGAAGGGGGAACAGGAATGTTCCTGGACCTTCGCCGAGATGACGCGCCGGGCGGATGATTACGCGGCATGCCTGTTTTCCCTCTCTCCGGAGCGCGGCTGGCTCGGGATCGCCGTGGATACCTGCGTGGAATGGCCCGCCCTCTATTGGGGCGCCATCCGTTCCGGCCACAACGTGCTCCTGCTGGACGCGTCCGCGCCGGACGCGGTTCTCCAGAGCCTGCTGGATGAATCCGGCTGCAAAATGGTCATCACCAAAAAGCCCCGGGCCCTTTCCGGCGACTGCCGCCAGATCGATTTCCGCACCGTAGCGGAAGCGCCCCGCACCATCGGCTACAAGCCCGTGTGGGGAGAGTATACGGCGATCTGCACCAGCGGCACCACGGGGCGCAGCCGCATCTTCGCCTATTCCGGCGAAGCCCTTTGCGAGCAGGCCCTGAACTCCACCCAGATCTACAAAGCCAACCACCGGATCATCGACAATGAAAACCGCCGTTTCCTGGCCTTCCTGCCCTTCCATCACGTGATGGGCTTCATGGCCAACGTCATCTGGGGCGGTTTCATGGGCATGACCAACCTCTTCCTGGCGGACCGTACGCCGAACACCATCCTGAACGTCTGCCGCCATTTCCGCCCGCAGCTTGTCGTGGTGGTTCCCCTGGTGGGCAACAGCCTGGTGAAGGCCCTGGAAAAGAACCTGAAAAAGGAAAAGGCCGGCAAACGGGCGCTGTTCAAGGTAATGTGCGCCCTGTCCCTGGCCATGCAGCGCGTCGCGCCGGAAAAGGCCCTCCGCTTCGCCATGCGGAAACTGTTCGCCTCCGTGAATGAGAAGCTGCTGGGCACGGAGGTGGAAGCCGTTATTCTGGGCGGAAGCCATACGCCGGCGGAAACCCTGCGCACCCTGAACGCTCTTGGATACTATACCATCACCGGATACGGCATGACCGAGACTGCCATCACCGGTTTCGAGACGTCCATGAGCCTCCGGTACCGGCTGAACGGCTCCGTAGGCCGGGCGCTGGATTCCGCCGAATACCGGGTCATGGACGACGGCGTTCCCGCTGCCCGGGGCGAGCTGCAGATCCGGGGCCGCAGCATTCACAGCGGCCGGGTCGTCCACGGCGAGGTGCTGGCGCCGGACACGCTGGACGGCGGCTGGTATCCCACCGGCGACGTGGTCAGCCTGGACAGCTCCGGCCGGGTGTATATCCGCGGCCGCCTGAAGGACGTCATCATCAACGAATCCGGCGAAAACGTCTATCCGGACGATCTGGAGGACGCCTTCTCCGGCCTGCCCGGCGTGGAGCAGATGTGCATCGTCGGTTTCCGCCGCAACAAGCGGGACAACAACGAGGATATCGTGCTGGTCATGAATGTCGGCGACGCCTACGGCGATCCGGAGGCGCTGAATGCCCTGGCCGCCCGGGTAGCCGAGATCAACGACCGCCAGCCGATTTACGCCCAGGTGGACCGGGCCCTGGTCACCTCCGCTGCCCTGCCGCTGGTCAGCGGCATCAAGGTGAAGCGTATCGAGCTCAAGCGCATGTACGCGGAGAACGAGCTGCCCTACCGGGAGCTGGACCTGCATGCCCGCAGCGCCGGCGCCGAGGTGGCGGCGGTTCAGCCCGCTTCGAAAACCGCCGCGAACGTCCGGGAGGAAATCCGGCGCAAGGTCCGCGCCTTCTACGCGGACGCGCTGGATCTTCCGGAGAGTGAAATCACCGACAACGCGCATTTCATCGACGATCTGCAGGGAGATAGCCTCCAGGTGCTGAGCATCGCCCTGAAGGCCGAAGAGGAATGGGGCATCACGATTCCCGCTGAGGATTACGGGCAGTGCGCCACCGTGGCGGGGATGACCCGCGTCGTCGAAACCCTGCTGGAAGGTCCCCGGGAGGAGAAGCCGGCGGAACGGACACCCGTGCTGCCCATCACCCGCTTCGAGGATACGCCGGAATACCATCATTTTGTGAAGCGGCAGCAGGACCTGATCGGTTCCGGGGACAATCCCTATTTCGTCTGTCACGAATCCCCCCTGCTGGATACCGGCATCGTGGACGGAAAGGAGATTCTGGAGTTCGGCAGCTATAACTACGTGGGCATGTCCGGACGGAAGGAAGTGAAAGAAGCCGCCAAGGCAGCCGTCGACAAGTACGGCACCAGCGCCAGCGGCAGCCGGCTGCTGGCCGGAGAAAAGCAGATTCACAAGGATCTGGAGCGGGAAATCGCGGACTGGAAGCATACCGAGGACGCCATCGTCTGCGTGGGCGGCCATTCCACCAACGTAACCTTCGTGGGCAACTTCTGCGGCAAAAACGATCTGATCCTGTACGACGCCCTGGCCCACAACTCCATCGAGCAGGGCTGCCGCCTCAGCGAGGCGACTTCCCGGCCCTTCCCCCACAGTGACGTGGCCGCCCTGGAAGGCATCCTGCGCACCCAGCGCGCCTATTACGAAAAGGTGCTGATTGTCATTGAGGGCGCCTACAGCATGGACGGGGATATCGCTCCTGTGCCGGATTTCGTGCGGATCAAGAAGGAGTACGGCTGCTTCCTGATGGTGGATGAGGCCCACAGTGCCTGCGTCATCGGAGAAACCGGCGGCGGCGTGGACGAGTATTTCGGCCTGGCCGGCGACGACATCGATATCAAGTACGGCACCCTCTCCAAGGGGCTGGGCACCTGCGGCGGCTATCTGGCCGGCAAAAAGTGCATGATCGATTACCTACGGTACAACATGCCCGGCTTCGTCTTCTCGGTGGGCATGTCTCCGCCCCTGGCCGCCGCTTCCCTGGCCGCGCTCCGCACTCTGCGGCAGCATCCGGAGATCATGGAGCACCTGCGCACCGCCATCCGCGCCTTCGCGGACAGCGCCCGCCGCCGGCACCTGGACATCTGTCTGGCCGGGGAAACCGCCGTCCTGCCCGTGCTGGTCGGCCGGGACGAGGACGCCTGGCTCCTGTCCAACGAGCTGAAGAAGCGCGGCGTCAGCGTTCCTCCCGCCATGTATCCCGCCGTGCCCAAGGGCAAGGCCCGCCTCCGCTTCTGCGTCATCAGCGAGCATAAACCGGAGCAGATCGAAAAGGCGCTGGATATTCTGGAAGCCACCGCCCGGGAGTTCGGCATCGACCTTCCCCGCCGCACCTACGACTGACGGAAAATGACGCGGCCCGCCGCCGGACCGTGTCTTTTTGATACGCTTTTCCTCATGACCGGGATTGTGCCCGGAATATCATTATCCTGCAGAAAACGACCGTGGAAAGGAACGTAAACTGAATGAAAAAGATCGTATGCTTCGGACTGATTCTCCTGCTGGCTCTGACGCTGGGCTGCGCGCTGGCCGGGAACGCGACGACAACCCTTCTGGTGTACATGTGCGGCACCGACCTTCAGGACGCGGGCTGTGAGGATCTGGTGGAAATGGCTGAAGTGGAAGCCGGGGACAGCATTAACGTGGTTGTGCTGGCGGGCGGCGCCAAGGAATGGGATCTGGAGGATCTGAAAGGCAATTCCCGTACGCTGGCTGTCATCCAGGACGGTTATTTCATTCAGCTGGATGACTGGGGACGTCAGTCCATGGGAAGCGAAGAAAGTCTGGAGGAATTCCTGCGGTACGGCCTGACAGAATTCCCGGCCGACCGGACGGTCGTGGTGCTGTGGGATCACGGCGCGGGTTCGGAAGGCGGAGTCTGCTTTGATGAAACGGCTGATGACGACAGCCTGACCATTGTGGAAATCAACGAAGCGCTGAACAGCCTGGATCAGTCCGTTCCGGATTATCATATCAACATCTTCGGGTGTGACGCCTGCATGATGGGCACCTATGAAATGGCCGCCATGCTGTCCCACCATCCGATCGGATACTACGTCGCCAGCGAAGAACTGGAGCCCGGTACCGGGTGGTACTATACCGCCTGGCTGGAAACGCTGCTGAATGACCCCTTTGTTTCAGACGAGGACCTGTGCGCGGAAATCATTGAAAGCTATATGGACATCGGGCTGCAGAATGATCCGGATGACTATCTGACGCTCAGCGCCGTAAAACTGTCTGAAATCAGCGCGCTGGAAACCAGCATGGAGCAGTTCGCTTCCGTTATGGCCGGGCAGATTCAGGCAGGGAATCTGTCCGCTGTGCGGCGCGGCCGCAGCAGAATGTATACCTTTGGTTCTTTCGCAGACGGCAGCTGGGATATGGTGGACCTCGGCGCCATGCTGGATGCCTATGCGCAGTTTGACGCGGATACCGCGGCCGAAGCGAAGCGCTGCCTGTCCAGAGCAGTGATTCTGAGCAGTCAGACGGACAACCTGGACACTTGCTGCGGTCTCTCCATTCTGTTGCCGCAGGATACCGCGGAATCCTTTGATGAATACCAGGCCGGATTTAGCCTTTCCGATGTGATCCCCAACTGGGTTGACTTTGTGAACGGCTATGTCAGTGAACTGCTGGGCGGAAGCTATCACTTCAGTTCCGGCGAAACCGTTCAGATCACCGCCGGTTCCGGAATAACGGATACCTTTACACCGGTAATGGGTTTCGCGTCCGGATACCTGCAATGGGATGATGAAACCGGGAGCTACGGAGAAGAGATCGGGGCGGAAGAAATCACCATCTCAGACAGCGATCAGGGGTTCATGGCTACCCTCCCCCTGGAAGACCTCGCAAATCTGGACTATGTGGAAGGGATGCTGCTGATGGATATCAGCGATGATGAAATCACAGCCTATGTCGACTTTGGCCTGATGCAGAATAATCTGATCGACTGGCAGACCGGTACGGTCATCAGCCTGTACGACGGCACCTGGCCTGTCTTCGGAAACCAGCCCGTGCCGCTTTACGATCAGACCAGCAACGAACACAGCCGCCGAAGCCTGATTCCCGTAAAACTGAACGGCGAATATACCTATCTTGTCGTCATATTCCCGGCCGGCAGCAGCGAGGGCCGGATCGTCGGCGCAAATGCGGGGTATGACGAAAACGGCCTCCCGATCCGGAACACGACAAAGCTGAACCCCGGCGACAGGATTACGCCGGTTTACACCATGTATTATGAAGAGGAAGGAAAGGAAGATCTTCAGGAGACAGAATACGAAGGGGAAGAAATCATCTGGCAGGACGGTATGACCGTCACCTATGAGGATCTGAGCGATGAGACCGAAACCACCGAGATGATCTTCTGCTTCGTTTTCAACGATATTTTCGGCGGAGATTCCATGAGCGAGCTGATCGCTTTTGAACTGTAGTACCGGCCGGCGGATTCCTTCCGGCCTCCGTGTATGGTTTCTGTATTGTCCCGCCACTGGAAAAATGAGTAAAACCATGGTATACTGAAATCAGTTCTGATGAAAAAGGACAGGAGCCGTTCCCCTCCGGGGGGCGGTTTTCATGCGGACACGCAGGCAGCGGCCCACGCTTTACGGATTTCCGGGGAAGCAGGCCGCGGGCGGAAAGCCGCAAAAAAGGCAGAAAAACCACGCGGGAGGGAGAGCCCCATGAGAAAATGGATCCCGGAAGAATACCGGCCGATAGCAAGGCTGATAACTACGCTGATGCTCTTCGCCGCGCTGCTTGTGGCGGGGCTGATCTATCTGGACCGGATTACCGGGTTTGTTTCCTCTCTGATCGGAATTCTGTCCCCCTTTCTGGTAGGAGGGGCGCTGGCGTTCATCCAGATGCCGATCGCCCGGCGGATCGAAGGCTTGCTTTGCAGAACCCTGTTCCGGCGCTCCCGGAAGCCGCGGGCTCCGCGGGTGATCTCCGCCATCGTTTCCATCGCCCTGCTGATCCTGGCCCTGCTGATTTTTCTGAACATCCTGCTGCCGCAGGTCGTCGCCTCCGGAAGCACCCTGGTCAAGCAGGTGACCGCGTTCGTCAACGAAAATGACGAGCAGATCAACAGCCTCCTGAAACGGGCCGGGCTGATCAGCGCGGACGTGGATCCGCTGAACTCCGTCTGGCAGAATATCCTCTCTTCCCTGACACAGTATATGGATGTAGTACCGACCCTGCTGAGGACCTCTTATGACCTGGTATATTCGGTCGTCTTCAAAACGCTGATCGGGCTGATCATTTCCTTCTATCTGCTGATTGACTCCCGGCGCATCAGCCGGAAATGCAAACGCGCCTGCTATGCGCTGATGGAAAAAAGCCGCGCGGAGCGGCTGATTCTCTGGAGCCGGAAAGCAAACCGGCTGTTCGCCGGATTCACCACCGGGAAAATCGTGGATTCGATCGTGGTCGGCGTCCTCTGCTATCTGGCGATGCTGATCATGGGGCTGGAATACCCGCTGCTGATTTCCGTCATCATCGGGGTGACAAACGTTCTGCCCTTCTTCGGGCCGTTTATCGGCGCGATTCCCAGCATCCTGATTCTGGCAATCGTCAATCCGCCTTCCGCGCTGAAGTTCGCCATTTTCATCCTGATTCTGCAGCAGCTGGACGGGAACCTGATCGGGCCGAAGATTCTGGGCGACTATGTAGGGATTTCTCCCCTGCTGACCATGGCGGCGATTCTGATCGGTTCCGGGCTGCTGGGCTTCGTGGGCCTGATCATTTCCGTGCCGGTATGCGCGCTGCTATACGCGCTGGTGCATACCTTGATTGATGAGAAGCTGGCACGGAAGGGACTGCCGACGGACACCCACAGTTACGACATGATCCCCGCGGAGGAGGAGCAGGAAGCGCCTCTGAAAGCATCCTATCTGGCCAGAATCCGGCAGAAGCTGCGGGAACGGAAAAGCGGAAAAAAGAATAAAGAATGAATTCCGGGCGCGGCGGCAAAAAATGCTTTACCGCGTCATCAGCACCAGCACAACCACACAGGTGACCACAACAAACAGGGACACCAGCGTCACGCTGGATTTATACGTCTTGTTCGCGCTGCCGGCGCTCGCCCTCGGCATCATGCCCGTGCGGCGCAGGATGTTGGACACCGGCTTGTAGATCAGCATGGTGATACCGGCGTTCAGCGCTCCCTTAACCAGGTTGAACGGCAGGAAGGTCGGAATCAGCATTCCGGCCACGACGTCCCGCGGCACGCCCATATACATCGGCGTAATAATATAATTCCAGGCCAGCATCAGCACAGTCATCAGCAGCACGCCCAGAGTCATCCCCAGCGCTGCGGTTTTCAGCGTGCGCTTTCTGCTGTACAGGACAGCTGCCGGCATGGCGAAGGCCATGGTGGACAGCACGTTCATCAGCAGGCCTATGGGGCCGGTGGTGCTGACGGTGAGCATCTCGATCAGCGACACCACCAGCGTAATCAGCAGCACAGCGACGGGGCCGAGGACAAATCCGGCGATCGCGATGACCGCGTCCTTCAGATCATAGCTGAGGAAGCCGGCTACGTTGGGCAGCGGACGGGTAATCAGCATGGCCACATAGGCCATAGCGGCCAGCATGGCCATCAGCGACAGGCTGCGGGCGGAACGGATCGATTTTGTCATGAGAAAACCTCCTTGTCATGTCAGCTGCCGGCCCGCCAAACAAAACACGCCCGCGGGCATGATGTCCCGGGGCGTGGAAACAACCTTTCCGGCAGCTTGGCCGTCTTCTTCCATCCAGACTGTATACCGCACGATGCGCTGTTCAGCGCCTGCACGGCTTGACTGTCGGTACCGGATTCACACCGGTTCATGCCCGAAGGCTTGCGGACTCGGAATCATAAGACCCCATCACCGCCGGTCGGGAATTTCACCCTGCCCCGAAGATTACGATGCTATTATAATCCTTTTTTAGCTGATGTAAAGATTCTTTTAATCAGGTTTTCGTATTTGTCCTGTTTCTGATATCAGTTCCCATTTCTGGCAGGCACTTGACAGCAAGGTACCGATCTCATTATATTTCCCTTGCGGGAAAGGATGGTGCAGTTACAATGGATTACATTCACGATCTTCGAATCAGGGGGAATCATTCATGAAGGTCGGAATCATTTCGGATACCCACGATCTCCTCCGGCCTGAAGTCGTTGCAGCCCTGCAGGGCTGCGGCTGCATTCTCCACGGCGGAGACATCAGCAGCCGGAAGATTCTGGATCAGCTGGAACAGATCGCGCCGGTCAGGGCGGTACGGGGCAACAACGACAAGGAATGGGCGGAACATCTTCCCTTATTCCTGGACTTTGAACTGGGTGGGCTGCATATTTACATGACCCATAAAAAGAAAGACCTGCCGAAAGATCTGAGCCCTTACGATCTCGTGATCTTTGGACACTCCCATCAGTATGCCTCCGTCTGGCAGGAATCCGCCGGGCCAAAGCGGACGCTGTTACTGAATCCCGGGAGCTGCGGACCCCGCCGGTTCGTCCAGCCGGTCACCATGGCGATTCTGACAATCGGCTCCGACGGATGGACTGTGAAGCAGGTTCAGATCCCGCATTCGGCCAGGGAGAAAGCGCCGAAAACCGACAGCGGAGACATCCACAGGCAGATTGAAGTCATCGTCCGGGACACACAAAAAGGCCTGTCGGTTGACTCCATCGCCCGGAAGCACAGGCTCGATCCGGAGCTGGTGGAGCAAATCGTCAGGCTCTATGTAACCCATCCGGGCGTGACCGTCGACGGAATCATGACGAAGATGGGATTGCTGGGGAAACTGTAACCGGTATTATTCCGCTGTAAACGTAATGCTCACGGAAGCGCTTACGATCAGCTTTGCCGACTGAACGACCGTGCCGCCGAATTCTTCCGGTTCCGCGGCGGGCATATCGATCCCTTTCGCGTACACGTTTCCGATGTTGTTCTCATAGCTGTATACACCGCCTTCGGAGATGATCTCGATGCCGGTGATCTTCAGTCCGGAGGCTCCCGCCAGGATCTCCGCCTTCTCCTTCGCGTTCTCCACAGCCTTCTTCATGGCTTCGGCCTTCGCTTCCTCCGTGTCCGCCGCGGAGAAAGAGATGCCGTTCAGGGTGTTGGCCCCGGCCGCGAAGCATACGTCGATCAGCGTTCCGACGCTCTCCATATCCGTAACCTTAATCGCCAGGGTGGAACTGGCGTTATAGGCCGCCAGCTGCTCCTGATCGTCCCGGTAGTCGTAGATCGCGTAAATGTTGATAAACTCCGTGTTAATGTTTTCTTCCTTCACACCCTGCTCCGTCAGCGCCTTCCGGATCATGGCGATGGTTTCGTTCACCTGCTGCTGTGCCTTCAGCACGTCCTTGTCCCGGGCGTTGACACCCAGGGAGATGACAGCGGTATCCGCGCTGACGCGCACCTCGCCCGTACCGTTGACGGTAATCCTGCTTTCCGCCAGGGCAACTGCACTTACCAGCACCAGCGCAAAAGCCAATACCAACGCAAACCGTTTTTTCATTTTCCTTTCCTCCCTTTCTGCGGCTTCGGCCGCACTTATACAGACGCGGCGGAATGAAAAAAGTTCCGTCGGTTTATACTGTCCGAAGCAGCGAATCATAAAAAAGTTACGCTTTGGCAGCCCAGCGGACGGCGTTTTTCAGCAACTTTTGAAAATGAATGTTTTCCCACACTGCCAGCGTGTGTCCGGGCGTCAGGACGACGACCCGGCCTTTTCCGCAGCTCCTGCGGTAACCGCTGACATTGGTTCCGCCGTGCTCCGAAGTGGTTTCCATAAACGGCTCGATATCGTCCGCCGTAACAGCCGTCTGATAATGCTCGTCCCGCTCGGAAAAATCCTGAACGCCTTCTGTGATTTCATTCCGGGCGGTTATTTTCACGTGCGTCATTTCCCGCGCCGGGTGATTCAGAAAATAACTGCCGACGGTTTCCGTGTATGCCGGTTCCGGATGGTCGGGCCCGCTGACAGTCAGGCCGGAATGGACAACCACCAGCCCACCTCCCCCGAGGACGTAATCCTGGAAATCCTCAGGCCCGAATTCCGTAACGCCCGGCTCAAACCAGGGATTGGTATTGGAGGCGTTGACGCCGTCGCCGTGGCAGTTGACCAGCACGCCGTACCGCCGTACGAAGGCAGGCGACAGGATGTCCTTTGCCGTTTTGACCACATCAAACTCCAGTTCTTCAGGATCCATGCTTTGAAGACCGCGTTCAATCACTTCGGCCGGGTGCCAGAAATCGTCACATAGCAGCAGTACCTTCATGAATGGTCGTCCCCCTTTATCGTGATAAGCAATTCCATGTCTTTTTCCGGAGTGTCAAAGAGCGCTTCCCCTCCTGCAAACATGCTGGTATACATAGCTAGGACAACACTGGAACTCCATTCCTACTGAAAGGATGTCGTATCTGATTAAAGATCAGAAGATATCAGATTCCAGATTGATCCACAAAGCAGGGCGGACACAACCGCTGTCATAGTTGACATTGTTGCAGTTGAGGGAGCCGTCGATGTTGACGAGCGCGGCGTGTCTCTGACTGCGTCCGGGGGAACGCAGCCACCACCACCCGGCGGCTTCCCCGTCCGCTGTTTTGTAGCTGCTAGAGATATATGCTCCCTGCTTGATCGCATAAGCTGTCGGCGCTACTCTCGATTTCGTGTTGCTGCTGTTATCGTGTGTGACGCCAAGATACTTGTTCGCTTCCGCATAGCTCAGCAGAAAGATCTTGTCCCGCGTATTGTTTCCTCCCTCCGTGTTCCATGTGCTGTATCCCTGGGATGGACTATTGTACACTTTCGTCGTCAGGATTTCAGATTGTTCGGCCTCACTGAACGCTTTATTCAGGAATTCTCCATTCAACCATGCCCGCAGGGTACTGTTTTCCCAAGTAATGTCTGTATACTCTTTGTTGTAAGGCTGTGCATCCAATCCGTACCGGCTGAGCAGTAGTGTCTTCTGTGCCTGCATGTCGTAATCAAGCACAATCCACTCGATCTCCTCTGGGCCGTTCGCGGAATTATTATCCTGCTCGTATTTTCCAAAGCTTACCATGCTTCCCGGTGTCTGATACGCGGCAGCAGAAAGATTATCATCATTCGTTAGAAGGCTGTCGACGTCCTTATAGCCTTTGAGATTTGTCAGGATTCCGAAAGCGCCGCCATAGTAGCCAGCATCCATCAGGGATTTCGCTTCCTGATACGTTGTTTCCTTACTTTGCTCGGCGGCATCACTGTATTGTCCGAGTGCTGTAAAGATTTTCACCGCTTCCGAGTATTGCCCGGATTCACGGAGCGATATAGCTTTCTGATACTGGGTTCCCGGAATTATCACCTTTGTAACAGCAAGGGCAGCGATGATAACGACGACTGCGGCAAGGCTAACGATCAGAATTGTCCGCTTCATCTTTCTGGCTGTTGCTTCAGCCTTTCTCCTGGCCGCTTCCTCTGTCTGCCGTCTGGCCTCCTGTTCAGCAGACACACATTCTTCATAACGTTTTTTTGCTTTTACTCGAAGCTGGGCCACATCACGATAGCCGTTCAATTCAATCTCGGCAAGTCTCTTTTTTGCTATATCCCATCCACTGCTCTCTTCGCCGGCCGTGTCCATAGCATCTAAAGCGCTGTCATACAACCCGGCACGGATGGATTCCGCCGCGTCAGCGCATGCCTGTGCCTGCTGCTTAGCGTCTTTATAATCCGGTACGGTCAGGAACAGTCTGGCCGCCTCTTCAAGGCCGGAAGGATTGCCCTGCTCTCTGCTGCGCATTCCGGCCGCGTTCAGATAGACTGCTTTTTGCCGGGCTTGTTCCGCCAGTGCCTTGCATTGTTTTGCGCGTTCATTGGCTTCGCTGTCTCCGATTGCCGAAAACATACCGGCGGCAGACATTAGCCCTGATCCTGAAACATCGCCCGGCTCGTTAGTTTTTACTGCCCGGTTGAAAGCATCCTCCTTCATCCGGCTGTCTGCCCGGCGGCTTCCGTTTGCTCGTTTGCCCATAGAACGGAGGCATGTTTCTCTGTAGACTGCCAGTTCGCTGTTAAGCTGTTCCCGGTTCGCCCGCGGATTCACAGCCATTTCAACAGCGCAGTCATATGCATAATCCCGGATCTGCTTCTGTACCCGTTCCCTTACCTTTGCGATATATCCTTCATAGGTATCTTTCTGCTGCGGATTGGCAAACCGCACCGCTTTCTGCCAGTCCGGGTTGTCTTCATACTGGAATGTGGTTCCGGCAAGGTTCGCTTCTTTCCGCAAACCGAAAGCAGCGCAGACTTTCGCGGCATAAGCGGGAGCGTATTTGGGATCAATGTCCAGTACCCTGTCTAAGTATTCCTGCGCACTCTGGAAATCTCCGTCTTCCAGGAACAGTCGTGCCCTTTCCATCAGGCTGGAAACGCCCGGGGCAATGCCGCCAGCGGCTTGAGGCGCAGCTTTCACCGCTTCCGCTTTTTGTGCGGATTCATGGGTCTTTTCAGTGTCTAACACTTTCCGGACTCCGCGCAACAGATCCTGGATAAAGCCAATCCGGCCCATATCCTGGGCCTGCAGATTGCTGAGCTCCTCCGGAAGGTCATAGGGATCCATATCCCGGTAACAGGGAATCAGCAGACGTTGCCGGTCGGATTTCATCAGGTGGAGGTAACGACTCCACTCATTCTTCACCCAGACCGCGTTGAAATACTCCGGCTTCGTTCCCACGACAACCATGACCCGGGCACTGTTCAGTGCAGCAAAAATATAGGGTTCATACTGTTGCCCCAGCTTATCCTCCAGGGTGATCCGGCTGAAGAACACCTTATATCCCTGCTCCGTCAGGCCGTAATAGATTTCCTGCGCAAAAGCAGAATCCCGGGTGCGCCGGCCGCTTTCATCCGTCTCCTTGTAGCAGATAAAAACGTCGTACGGCTTTTCATTCCGGGAAATCGCCAGGATACCCTTTTGGATTTCCGCGATCTCCTTCGCCTGTTCTTCATACAGATTCCGGCTGACGGTGTCCGGAGCATACTTCAGTGCCGCCTGGTAATCCGCGTCCGCCAGGATGGATTCCACCTGTACCCGGTGGCAGGTCGGTATCCGGCGCTTTGTCGCCGGATCCTCCACATATTCAATGCCATAACGGCTCAGAACAATGCCCCAGTGGGCCTCCGCGTCCGTATCGTCCTCTTCCAGAATCCGCTCGTACGCCGTGATCGCCTTGTCAAACTCGCACTGCCGCCGGTAATGGTTCGCCCGGTTGTACCGGTTCAGCTTCTGCTCCTCGTCCACCTTCGGAATCGTGCTCGAGCTTCCGCAGTGATCGCACTGGCCGACGCTGTCGCCCTGTGCAAACAGGATATCTCCTCCGCACATCTTGCATTTGATGATCATGACCGTTTCCCTCCTGCCCTGCTTTTGATATCCGCCATCGCACACTCATAAAAATCAATATATTCACCGGCCGCTCCAAGGGCTTTTCCGTCAATGATTTCGGCGCCGTATGTCCTCAACATGGTGCTGATCGTCTGATCGCCGCACTCCTTATCATAGAAGAAAACGCTGGTATCAGGAAAGTTCCTCTTTTTGCAGCACAGCAGATACCACAGGTCTGATTCGCACAGATACATTCCAAGCCCGAGAATATAGACATCGCCTGTCAGGAATTGATCCACCCAGCTGTAGGATCGGAATTCCTCACTCTGCCGCTGGCAGGTCTTATACCTCCTGACCGTTTTCGCAATGCATTCCTGTACGGCTTTCAGCTGCTTGGCATAGTAGTAATGCCCCATCAGCATCGTATCCGGTTTGGCAATGTCTCCATGTATATGCCAGATCCGTTTCCCCATGCCTGTTTCATAAAACTGATACAATCGGAATGCTTTATGCTTCGCCTGCAAATCAAATGTACCCTGAAGGCGAGAACTGTACTGTTTCCTACCCTGCTTCATTCCGTCCGCTGTTTCGAGCTCAAAACTGTAATTGGCTGTCATAATATCGTCCACCGGCAGTTCCAGCACTTTCCGCAGGAAAGCAATCCGCTCCTGTGTCAGATCCTGGACCGCCAGCTTGCCGGCAAGGGCTTTCATCTGATTGTCTACGGTGTCACCGGTAGCCGCAACAATCTGCATCGTCGCCGGCATGCTTTTGATTTCTTCATATGGCAAAGGGCATCCGGATTTGTTCAGTTCATCCCGGATCAGCATTTCCCAGGATGGATCTTTGAACAGGAGGTTAATGCCATTCCCAAGGAGAAGGCACTGAGGCCGATTGGACAGTATGCCTGGCTCCGTTTTTTTCATCGCTGTACTCCTTTTGAATATAATGTTACTGCTTCTTCTGTACCGGGGCTGACACATGTTGCAGAATACGTTCGAATGATCGGGTGATTTGTCCGTTTTCTTTGATTTCAGATCAGAAGATATCAGATTCCAGATTGATCCACAAAGCAGGGCGGACACAACCGCTGAAATAGTTGACATCGTTGCTGTAGAGGGAGCCGTAGTAGTAGACGAGCGCGGCGTAGCTCTGAATGAGGCCGGGGGAACGCAGCCACCACCACCCAGCGTCTATCCCGTCCACTGTTTTGTTTCTGCTGGATGTATTTGCTCCCTGCTTGATCGCATACGCTGTCGGCGCTACTCTCGTTTTCGTGTTGCTGCTGCTTTCGTTTGTGACGCCGAAATATTTGTTCGCTTCCGCATAGCTCAGCAGAAAGACCTTGTCCTGTGAGTTATTCCCGCCGCCCGTGCTCCACTTGCTGTATCCCTGGGTGCTGCTGTTGTCCACGCTCGATAGTACGATGCCTGTCTGCTCCTGTGCGGTAAACGCTTTGTTCAGGAATGCCCCGTTCAGCCACGTGCGCAGTGTGCACTTTTCCCAAGTGATATCCACGTATTCCTCGTTGTACGGCTTTGCATCCAGTCCGTATCGGCTGATCAGCAACGCTTTGTTTCCATCCCTTGCCAGCACCAGCCACTCGATCTCTGTGCTGTCATTGCCTCCGCTCGTCTGCGGATAATGGCCAAAGGTTACATGGTTTCCTGCTGCATATTTCGCGTCACGTGATGCTACTACTGCTGCTGTTGCTGCAAGATCATGGTCATTTACAAGCAGGCTGTCAACATCTTTGTAGCCTTTCATCCCGATAAAGATTGCAACGGCTCCAGCATAATCGCCCTTCGACATCAGATCCTTCGCCTTCAGGTATCGTGTCTCCGTGATTTGTGCCGCAGCATCTGAGTAGTTCCCGAGTGCTGTGAATGCTTCTATCGCTTCCTCATATCTCCCCGTTTGCTGCAGCGCCACCGCGTTCCGATAGTTGTTTCCAGGTATAATGACCAGCGTCACGACAAGCACGACGGCAACGACAGCCACAGCCGCCAGGAGACCAAGAAGTGTGTTGCGCTTCTTCTTTGCCGCCGCAGCTTCCGCTTCGCGGTGCTGTCTCTCTTCCGCCTGGCGCCTGGCTTCCTGTTCGGCAGCCGCGCATTCTTCGTAGCGTTTGGCTGCTTTTACGCGAAGCTGAGATACATCGCGATAGTCGTTCAATTCAGTCCCGGCAAGCTTCTTTTTTGCTGTATCCCATTTGCTGCTCTCTTCGCCTGCAGCGTTCATGGCGCTGACGGCGCTGTCGTACAGGCCGGCGCGAATGGATTCCGCCGCATCGACGCAGGCCTGCGCCTGCTGCCTGGCATCTTTATAATCCGGTACGGTCAGGAACAGTCTGGCCATCTCTTCAAGGCCGGAGGGGCTGCGCTGCTCTCTACTGTGCATTCCGGCCGCGTTCAGATAGACTGCTTTTTGCCGGGCCTGTTCCGCCAGTGCCTTGCATTGCCTTGCGCGTTCATCGGCTTCGCTGTCTCCGATTGCCGCAAACATGGCGGCGGCAGTCTTCAGGCTGGATTCCGATACATCACCCGGCTCGTTGGACTTCACCGCCTGATTGAAAGCATCTTCCTTCATCCGGCTGCCAGCCCGACGGCTTCCGTCTGCCCGCTTCCCTGTGGAACTGGTGCAGGAAGCCTTGTAAGCGGCAAGTTCGGCATCCAGCTTTCCTCTGTCGGCGCCTGGCAGAACGGCCATCTCCATGGCACAGTCCCAGGCATAGTCACGGATCTGCCGGTCAACCCGTCCTTTTACCTTCGCAGCATAGTCCTCATAGTCCGATTTCTGCTGCGAGTTCGCAAAGCGAAGGGCCTTCTGCCAGTCCGGGTTGTCTTCATACTGGTAGGTGGTTTCCGCGAGATCAGCTTCCTTACGCATGCCAAAGGTTACGCATACCTTCGCGGCATAGGCGGGAGCATACTCAGGATCAATATCAAGTACCCGGTCGATGTACTCGGAAGCCTGCTTAAAATCGCCGTCCTCCAGGAAGAGCTTAATACGTTTCATCAGGCTGGCCACACCGGGTGATGCGGCATCGGATCCCGTGGTCTGCACCACCTGCTGAATAACCTTAGGCTGCTCAGTTTTTTTGTCTGCATCCAGCACTTTCCGGATGCCTCGGATCAGATCCTGTATAAAGCCAATCTTGCTCATATCAAGGCTCTGCAGGCTGCTCAGCTCATCCGGCAGATCATATGGGTCCATGCCACGGTAACAGGGGATCAGCAGCCGCTTGCGATCGTGTACCATTAATGCGAGATAGCGGCTCCACTCATTCTTCACCCACACCGCATTGAAATACTCAGGCTTGCTGCCGATCACCACCATTACGCGTGCAGACTGTAGCGCAGCGAAGATATAGGGCTCGTATTCCTGCCCCAGCTTATCTTCCAGGGTGATCCGGCTGAAAAACACTTTGTAGCCCTGTTCTATTAAGCCATAATAGACTTCCTGCGCCCACTGGCTGTCATGTGTACGCTGCCCGTTATCGTCAGTCTCCTTATAGCAAATGAAAACGTCATACGGCTTTTCCTGAGAAGAGATCGCCAGAATCCCTTTCTGGATTTCGGCGATCCGTTTTGCTTCCTGTTCGTAAATATCCCGGGACTGCATGTCTGGAGCGTACTTGACCGCATTCTGGTAGTCTTCATCTGAGAGAATAGAGATGACCTGAGCGCGATGGCAGGTAGGAATCCGTTCGTGTGTGACAGGATCCTCTACATATTCGATTCCAAACTTGCTGAGCACAATACCCCAGTGGGCTTCTGCATCTGTGTCATCCACTTCCAGGATGTGCTCATATGCCGCCATAGCCTTATCGAATTCACATTGACGCCGGAAATGGTTGGCACGATTGAACAGATTTGTCCTTTGTTCATCCGGAAGTTTCGGGAAAGTAGTCGTACACCCACAATGATCGCACTGGCCACATGTATCTCCGGGGTTGAACTGAATATCCCCTCCGCACATCTTGCATTTGATGATCATTTTCGTTGCCCCTCCCCGTGAGCTTATACAAACTTCATTAGCATTTTTGTTTACATGCTACTGGAATACAGACGCTAAGAACGATTCCAGCAAACCTTTTCATTGCCTTTCCCTGCATGCAGTTAATGCCGGCTCATGTTGATCTTCTGAAGATTAGGATCATTACTCAATCTTTCATCAACATCAGAATATCCTTTGATTTGGTTATAATACTGATAGGCACTTTCGTAATCCTGGGCTTCGTAGAAAATCAGAGCTATCTGATATGTCAATTCACTATAACTTAATGGTGGTGCAGTTCTGATGGACTCCTGTGCCAGCAATTCGTTCATTTTTTTTTGTTCCGCTTCATGCTTTTCTCTTGCTTGGTCGAGCTCTTGCTGAAGTTTGCATATTTCTTCTTCAATGGCAGCTTTCCGCTTTTTCCCTCCAAACATATCCCAGATACTCTCAAGATCTTTTTTACGGAGATTAATCTGGCGCTGCAATGTTTCAACCCGCAAACGAGCAATCCTCACGGATTCTTTTGCACCAATGCATTCTCTTGGATAACGAGAACAATCTTCTTTGCGTTCGTTATTCTTTTTCCTGAGTTCTTCTGCTTTCTGTTTGGCTTCATACTTTTTTCTTTTCTTTTCTACTTCGCCAAGGGCTTCTTGCAACTCGGAATCATTATAATCATTTTCTTTGGCATCAGTAATAATAGATGCACATTCTTCTACTGTCCTTGCTAATCGGATTCTTTCAAGCAATTCGTTTACTCTTTCACGTCTCTTCTCCTCTGCAAGCCTTGCATTAATCTCAGCATTCTTTCGCTTTATGAAATTTACGAGTTCATCATCGCCAAATCGTATTATTTTCCTATAGTTTTCATCATCGTCTATCGGAACAATCTGATCGTTCCATTCGGATTCCGTTCCCACTTCTCTTGAAGCCATTAACTCAACCAGATATGCTCGACTATTTTCAACCTCATGATCAAGAACTTTTTCCGCATATTCCTTGGCGCTTTCCCATTTATGATCTTCCAGGAATACAAATGCTCTGCGAAGCAGGCTCTCTACCGATGGGTCGTGAGTTTGTACTACTTGCTGAACCACTTGGGTTGGTTGTCCTTTTCCGCACAGTTTCAATACACCACGTGTCAAATCCTGTAGCCAGCCAAGCTTACCCATATCCTGTGCCTGTAGATTTTTAAACTCACGAGGCATGTCATATGCATCGATATCTTTGTAGCATGGAATGATTGTTTTTTCTTTTTCGGAGCGCATCATATCCAAGAAACGCGCCCATTCATTCTTTACCCAGACTGCATCATAGTACTCATACTTTGTTCCTATAGCGAGCATAACCCTGGCTGAATGAAGTGCTGAATAAATATATGGTTCATACTGCTGCCCAAGTTTGTCCTCCAGAGTAATCCTGGAAAAAAACACCTTCAATCCCTTTCCAGTTAGAGCCTCGTAGATATCCTGCGCAATGACACTGTCTTCAGTCCGATTCCCTTCTTCGTCCGTTTCTTTATAACAAATAAAGACATCATAGGGCTTTTCGTTTGCAACTATACTCAAAATGTCCTGCTGAAGGCGATCGATTGTTTTTGCCTCTTCCCGATAGAATTTCTTTGCTATAGGGTCTGCATTTTCACAGGCTTGAATAAAATCGCTATCATCCATTATCGACGCAGATAATGTACGATGGCATGTGGGTATTTTAGCCCCTGTAGCAGGATCATCAACATATTCTATACCGTATTTGCACAAACAAAGGCCCCAATAAGCCTCCGCCTCCTCTGGAAATTCCGCAACAATAGAAGCATAAACAGTCGCGGCTTTATCAAATTCTGCACCCATGCGCAGACGATTAGCACGATTAAATAGATTCCCTTTTTTCTCATTATTTACTTGAGGAATGGTCTGCTTTGTTCCACAAAACTCGCATTCACATATCGGATTTCCTTCCTGAATACTCAGGTTGCCTCCGCACATCTTACACTTGATGATCATGGTTGCAAAACTCCTAACCCTTTGACAAATATTTACTTGTTGATAGAACAGATCCTGTTACGTTCCCTCAAGCAGTCCAGTAGTTTCGAACAAAGCGTCTTAGTTCCAACAACATCACCATCTACAAGAGCTTGCTGCAGATCGCCAATCTGGCTATGCATATCCTCTTCCAGCGCACTTGTTTTATCAGATGTCAATGGATCACTATAACGAAACTCATCAGCAACTTTCTGCAGTAACTTTTTCAACTCGGCATCATCTGCCTGGTTGACCAGAGATGCAGTAAGTGACTGTAGTTCACGCATGTTGGAAACACTCTTTTTTAATTTCGTATCTTGCGCTGCGATCTCATCCCGCATGGTTTCCGTTGTGATGCAGCCTACTAGTGCAGC
Source organism: uncultured Clostridia bacterium (assembly GCA_946413245.1). Classification (GTDB taxonomy): domain Bacteria; phylum Bacillota; class Clostridia; order Christensenellales; family Aristaeellaceae; genus Aristaeella. Next base: position 3,570 of record CAMKJS010000029.1, on the reverse strand, counting down.
AGCAAGGATCAAAACATTGATTAGGATTACGACCCATGTCGGGAGGAACTTTGAAAGTGCTATCTCTATAATGCTTACGATAAGTTGAACGACCAGATAATAGATTCCCAACCGAGCAATCGGGAAGCCATAGAATCTGCTTCTAGCATCTTCTTTACCGAAAGATGACTTGAAAATGTAAAGCTGGAAAAGAATCGAAAAAATGCCGCAAGCATATGCGATCCAGAACACAGTGTTTTTAGGGAACGGAATCACAAACGCAATTACGCTGAACACTGCGAGCAAAATCACAAGTGTGAAAAAGCCTCTCATCGTATTCTTCGTCATGGATTAGTCCTCCCTCTTCTTTCCGCAGTTATCGCAGAAGTTTCCGGTGATGCCTTTTCTGCCGCAGGTGCAATCCCATGTTGCCGGTTTTGCTTCCGGGCGCCTTGCCCCGCAGTTGGAGCAGAAGTTGCCGGTAATCCCTTTTTGCCCACATGCGCAATCCCATGTATTAGCTGCTGCAGGCGTTGGTTTCCTGCTGCCGCAATTACTGCAGAAATTCCCGGTAATCCCCTTCAAACCGCAGGTGCATTCCCAGGTCTCACCTGCGAAGGGAACAGCTGCCGGTTGCCCCTGCGGATTGAATCCTTGCATCATATTCCCGAGCTGCGGAGCAATCGTGCTTGCCGCGGCCATTCCGACGCCCAGGCCCATCATATCTCCGACAATACTGCTTCCACCGCCACCGCCGGATACAACGGGGCCCATATTTCCAATGCCCTCTGCGTAGGATTTCTGTACCTCCGCCTGCAGAACATCTCTCTGGGTGTAGCCTTTAGCCCGCATGATTTCCGCTTCGGTCAGACCAGCCATCCTCTGTGCCTGCGCCTCCGCCTGCGCTCCGATGACCTTCCGTTCGGCTTCACGCTTTGCAATCTCGGTTTCCGTTGTCTGCCTTTGTAATTCCGCTTCACGATGAGCAGCTTCAATGGCTGCCTTACTCTGTTCTTCCGCCGTTCTGTACAGGGTTTCACTTTGCGCTTTTGCCGCCTTTACAGTCGCTTCAGCCTGATAAATCCTGGTCTGAAGCGTGATCGTGTGCAGTTCACGGATGCGCCTGAAATTCGGATCTTCTTCCGGAAGGACAACATTCGTGACATAAAACTGCGGAACCGCCAGGCCATATTCGTCAAAACCGGGCAGAATCGCTTCCCGCAAGCTGGCGGAAATGATGTCCAGCTTGGAGTCAATTTCAAGGATATCAATAGCTTCCTTGTTGATGACCGTCGGCAGATTAACTTTCACAGCGCTGGTAATCAACGGACGGAAGGATGCCTGCAGGGATTTCGTAAACCCAGGGCCTTCCTCCCATGAGATACCCTTCATGGTGCCGACCAGTTTGACAAGCAGCTTCCGGGAATTGGAAACCTGCATGTTCATCTCACCGGATGCTCCTAACTGGAGGGGTGTCCCAGTCAGGGGATCAATGAAGCGCACTTTCTCCGGAGTACCCCATTTGATTCCCATCTGTACAGTTTTGTTGATGAAATATACTTCAGAATGGAAAGTGCCCTCTGTGTCTGTAGGAAGATTGTAGGTCTTCTCCAGGAGAGGAAGCTGCTGGGTTTCCAGCGTATATCTGCCCGGTCCAAACAGATCCAGTGCCTGGCCATCTTTGAAGAAAATAGCCTCCTGGCTCTCATGGACGATCAGTTGAGAACCGTAATTGAAGTCCTCGATCGGGTGCTTCCAGATAAAGGTGGAATTGTCACCTTCATATTTTATAATGCTGGCCAGTCCGTCTTTCCGGATCTTCTCAGAAACCAGGCGTTCCTGAACGTCATTCCGGAAATCGCAAACAGGGCAGGTAAATACCGAAGCGCTGTCGGCAGTCGAAAGACGAATCCCACACTGCTTGCAGGAGAATACATATAATCTCTGCTGATCCGCTACTGTATTGATCTTTCCTTGACAAACAGGGCAAGCTGCATCAGCGCCTTTCGTCTGGTCAAATACAACCTGGTTGCCGCAAAAAGGGCATTCCTTAGCTGCCAGCTTGTCTGTCCTGATATCAATGATGTTCCCGCAGGAGCATTCGATCTTCTTCCTTGCAAAGAATCCGGTTTTTCCTTCAGCGTACTTCCCGCACACGGGGCACGCGATTGCGAACTTTGCCATCAGATTGCCTCCTTATCTGTCCTCGATCTCCATGTTTTCCAAAGCATACTCCATGGAGAGCACCAGGATCTCGTTTCTGGTTCTTCCGGTGTCTGTTGCCACCCGGTCAATGACTGCCAGCATTTCCTTAGGAAGTCTCAAGGAGATGACAGCAGATTCTCCTCCATACCGGTGTGGCTGAATCCTTAATTTCTTATCCGCCAACTTGACCCACCTCGTTCAGACTATGAAATTACAGTTCTATTGTGTTGAATCATAGCACAAATGTAATATGATTACAAGGTTTCCCCGAACCTTTCCTCAGGGTGACAGAAAAAAAGCGGCCCTATGGATTGCTCCACAGGGCCTGACGGTCATCCGACCGCATTGTCGTATGCGGTATGGCCACCCGTTTTCCAGCCTGGTGACCAGTTCTTCGGGTGTCAGATTTTCGTCCGGTTCCCGGTCGTCTTCCCCAATCAGGCTCTTCATCATCATATCACCCGTTTGGGAAACAAAATTCCACTTTTGTCCTGGAGCCGCAAACTCCCGGAACATCAACTTGCGCTCCGAAGAGCTCGCGCTCCACCAGTGCTGCCGTTTTTGACGTACATATTCATTACAGAGACGCTGTCAGCAATCCCCGCAGCGAATTCCATTGCGGCTAGCCGGTTCAGCGGGAGCAGGCAGCATTGACCTAGATCGGGAACTGTTTTTTATTTTCCGGTTGTGAGATCCGCCTTTACAGCAGATTCCGCTGGATCTTGCCCGAGATCGTCTTGGGCAGTTCCTCGCGGAAGACGATCTTCCGGGGGTATTTATACGGCGCGGTATGCGCCTTGACGTAATTCTGGATCTCTTTCTTCAGCTCCTCCGTGCCTTCTGTGCCCTTCACCAGCACGATGGACGCCTTGACGATCTGGCCGCGGATTTCATCCGGCTCGGCGGATACGCCGCATTCCAGCACATAGGGCAGCTCCATGATGACGCTCTCGATTTCGAACGGCCCGATCCGGTAGCCGGAGGATTTGATGACGTCGTCGATCCGACTGACGTACCAGAAATAGCCGTCCTCGTCCCGCCAGGCGGTGTCGCCCGTGTGGTACATGCCGTCGTGCCAGGCTTCTTTCGTCTTCTCCCCGTCCAGGTAATACTCACGGTAGAGACCGCAGGGAGTGTTTTTGTCCGTCCGGATCACGATCTCGCCGACTTCGCCGTTCGCGACGGGATTTCCTTCCGGATCCACAATGTCCACGTCGTACTGCGGATTCGCCTTGCCCATGGAGCCGACCTTCGGCACGGTGCCGCTCAGGTTGCCGATGGTCAGGGTCGTCTCCGTCTGGCCGAAGCCTTCCATAATCTGCAGGCCGGTGGCCTTTTCGAACTGGCGGTACACCTCGGGGTTCAGCGCCTCGCCGGCGGTAGTCA
>CAMKJS010000028.1 GCA_946413245.1 uncultured Clostridia bacterium | reverse complement strand
CCTTCATCAGGGCTTCCTCGAAGCGCTGGCCGATGGCCATGACCTCGCCGGTGGCTTTCATCTGGGTGCCCAGGCGGCGGCTGGAGCCGAAGAATTTGTCAAAGGGCCACTTGGGGAACTTGACCACCACGTAGTCCAGCGCGGGCTCGAAGCAGGCGCAGGTTTTACCGGTGATATCGTTGGCAATCTCGTCCAGGGAATAGCCAAGGGCGATGCGGGTGGTAATCTTGGCGATGGGATAGCCGGTGGCCTTGCTGGCCAGGGCGGAGGAACGGCTGACCCGGGGGTTGACCTCGATCACCGCGTACTCGAAGGAGTCCGGATTCAGGGCAAACTGGCAGTTGCAGCCGCCGACGATGCCGATGGCGGTGATCATCTCCAGGGAGGCCGTGCGCAGCATCTGGTATTCCTTGTCCGACAGGGTCAGGGCGGGAGCCACCACCACGCTGTCGCCGGTGTGGATACCCACCGGGTCCACGTTTTCCATGGAGCAGACGGCGATCACGTTGCCCAGGGCGTCCCGCATGGTTTCGAACTCGATTTCCTTCCAGCCGGAGATACATTTTTCCACCAGAATCTGGGTGATGGGGGAGGCGTCCAGGCCGGTGCGGGCGATCTGCCGCAGCTCCTCCTCGTCTGCGGCGATACCGCCGCCGCTGCCGCCCAGGGTATAAGCGGGGCGGACGATGACGGGGTAACCGATATCCCGGGCGGCCTGCAGTGCCTGCTCCAGGGTTTCGGCGATTTCCGAGGGCACGCAGGGCTGGCCGATGGCTTTCATGGTGTCCCGGAAACGCTCCCGGTCCTCCGCGCGCTCGATAGCGTCGATGGGGGAGCCCAGCAGCCGGACGCCGTATTTCTCCAGCACGCCGCCGCGGCTCAGCTGCATGGCCAGGGTCAGGGCGGTCTGTCCGCCCAGGCCGGCCAGGAGACCGTCCGGGCGCTCTTTTTCAATGATCCGGATCAGGGTTTCGGCGTTCAGCGGCTCCAGATAGATTTCGTCCGCCAGATGCTGATCCGTCATAATCGTGGCAGGGTTGGAATTGATCAGCACCACGTTGATTCCTTCCTGCCGCAGCACGCGGCAGGCCTGGGCGCCGGCATAGTCGAACTCGGCGGCCTGCCCGATGACGATGGGACCGGAGCCGATAACCAGCACTTTGCGAATGGACGGATCCTTAGGCACGGTTCATCCCTCCCATCCGGCTGATAAAACGGTCAAACAGAAACGCGGTGTCCCGGGGGCCGGAAGCGGCCTCGGGATGGAATTGGACGGTGAAACAGTTCAGGGCAGGGTATTCCAGCCCCTCGCAGCTGCCGTCGTTGGCATTGACGAAGGAGAGCGTACCGACGTCCTTCACGCTGTCCGCCACCACGGCGTAGCCGTGGTTCTGGCTGGTGATGTAGGTGCGGGCGCCCAGCAGATCCCGTACGGGCTGATTTCCGCCGCGATGGCCGTACTTCAGCTTGACGGTGTCCCCGCCGAGAGCCAGGGCGGTCAGCTGGTGGCCGAGGCAGATGCCGAATATGGGCTTTTTGCCCAGCATTTTTTGTATTTCAGCGATTTCGGCGGTGTTCTCCTTCGGATCCCCGGGGCCGTTGGAAAGCATGATGCCGTCCGGATCCCCGGCAAGGACTTCCTCCGCGGAGGCGGAAGCCGGGAAGACAGTGACCCTGCAGCCCCGGGTCTGCAGGGAGCGGATGATGTTGCGTTTGGCACCGTAATCCATCAGGGCGACATTGTACAGCTCCCGGCCGATCGCAGGATAAACCTGTTTTTCCGTGCAGGTGACGGCCCGGACCGCCCCGTCGGCGGTAAAGGCACGGATGCCGGAAAGATCATCCGGAACATGATCGCAGATCATGGCGTTCATGACGCCTTCCTCCCGGGTGATCCGGACGATCTCCCGGGTATCCACGCCGCAGAGGCCGGGGATGCCTTTGGCGGTCAGATACTCGCCGAGGGTGTACTGGCTGCGGAAGTTGGAAGGATCGTCGCAAAGCTCGCGGACGATGTAGCCGAACAGGGCGCTTTTACCCTCGAAATCCTCCTCGATCACGCCGTAATTGCCGATCAGCGGGAAGGACTGGGTCACCAGCTGTCCGTAATAGCTGGGATCCGTCAGGGTTTCCAGATAGCCCTCCATGCCGGTGGTAAACACCAGCTCGCCGACGCGGTCTCCGGGAGCGCCGATGCGCTGTCCCTCAAAGACGGCTCCGTTGCTCAGTACCAGGTAAGCCATGCGTTCCATTCCCTTCGTGTATACAGCCTTGTCAGATATTCCGCATCGGCTGTTAGCTGCTATTGCCAATTATTATTGAGCCGCGGCGGCAAGAATTACGTCGGCAGCTTTCCGGAGAAGATCGTTCGGGATGTTCAGTGCGGGCAGCAGCCTCACTTTATCCTTGGCGGTCAGGCAGAGGACGCCGTTTTCCATGCACGCGGAAACGACCTCGGAGGCAGGCTTCACGGTTTTCAGCCCCAGCATCAGCCCGAGGCCGGAAACGCTCTCGATTCCGGGAGCGCCGGTGAACGCCTCGCGGAGCAGACTGCCCTTTTCCGCGACTTCAGCCAGGAAATCGTCTGTCAGGCGGTTCACCACCGAGAGTGCCGCTGCGCTGGCCACGGGGTTGCCGCCGAAAGTGGAGCCGTGATCTCCGTAGGAGAGTACGTGACAAACCTTTTCAGACATCAGGCAGGCCCCCAGGGGGAGGCCGCCGGCCAGCCCTTTGGCGGTTGTGACCACATCCGGATGCAGGCCGTAATGCTGATACGCGTAGATTTTCCCGGTGCGGCCGTTACCGGTCTGCACCTCGTCCACCATGAGGAGGATATTGTTCTCCCGGGTGAAATCGTCCAGCGCGGAGGCGAAGCCCGGATCCAGCGGAACCACGCCGCCCTCGCCCTGAATACATTCAATCAGTACGGCGGCCACGTTTCCGCCGGCGCACAGGGCTTTCAGTGCCTCCAGATCTCCCGCGCGGAAATGGGCGAAACCGGGAGTCAGGGGCCGGAACAGCTCATGGTAATGTTCCTGACCGGTGGCGGCCAGAGTGGTCAGCGTGCGGCCGTGGAAGCTGTTTTCCAGGGTCACGATGACGGAACAGTCCGGGCCTTTGTTTTCCGCCGCCCATTTACGGGCGACCTTGATGGCGCATTCGTTGGCCTCGGCGCCGGAGTTTCCGAAGAAGACCCGGCTCATGCCTGTCTTTTTGCACAGGGCTTCCGCCAGCAAGGCGCAGGGCTCGGTGTAGTACAGGTTGGACATGTGCTGCACCTTGTGAATCTGCTCCTCCACCGCCCGGATCCAGACCGGATCCGCGATGCCGAAGGAGGTGACGGCGATACCGGAGCCCATGTCGATATACTCCTTGCCGGCTTCGTCCATCACGAGGGAGCCTCTTCCGGCGACGATCTCCACCGGGAAGCGCTTGTAGGTGCCGGCGACGTAGGTCTGATCGAGTTCGTAAATATTCATGAAAATCCTCCTTTTCGGTTGAGAATGAAACTGACGAGATTTCCGCCACAGGCGGTCGTCAACGTGTCATTTCCGCAACCTCAATAGTCGCGACTCCGCACTGCGGAGCTCGCTCCTTTTCGGTTGAGAATGAAACTGACGAGATTTCCGCCACAGGCGGTCGTCAGTTTCATTCCCACCCGTCCTTCCTTGAGTCAAATCTGGGTTCAGGACGGGTGAGCATGGTGCCGGCGCCTTCGTCGGTCAGCAGCTCCATCAGGATGGAGTGGGGCACCCGGCCGTCCATGATGGTTACGTTGTGCACACCCCGGGAGAGGGCTGTGGCGCAGCATTCAACCTTCGGGATCATTCCGCCGGAGATGATGCCGTCCTGATACAGGGAAGGGAGCTCATCCAGCTGGATCCGGGGAATCAGGGTGGAAGGATCGTTCTTATCCCGCAGGACGCCGGCGATATCCGTCATCAGGATCATGCGTTCGGCCTGCAGGGCGCCGGCGATGTACGCCGCGGCGGTATCCCCGTTGATGTTGTAGGCATTGCCGCTCTTGTCGCAGCCCACGGTGGAGATAACCGGGATATACCCCCGGTCCAGCAGGTCCGTGACGGGATTGATATGCACCTTCTGGATTTCACCCACGAAGCCCAGGCGCTCATCCTTCACAACGCACTGCAGGAGCCGCCCGTCCATGCCGGAGAGGCCGACAGCTTTGCCGCCTTTCATCTCCAGCAGATTGACCAGGGTTTTGTTGACCTTTCCGGCCAGCACCATCTGGACGATGTCCATGGTTTCCTTGTCCGTGACCCGGAGACCGTCCACGAACACGGGCTTCTTGCCGAGCCGGTCCATGAGATCGTTGATCTCCGGGCCGCCGCCGTGAACCAGAACGATTCGCACACCGATGAGCCACAGCAGCACGATGTCTTCCATCACCTGCTGCTTGAGCTGCTCGTTGATCATGGCGTTGCCGCCGTACTTGACGACGACGACCTTTCCGGTATATTTGCGGATGTAGGGGAGCGCGGCAGTCAGGACTTCCGCCCGCTCCATATTGGTCAGCTGGTTTTGCATACAAATCAACTCCTGTAGTCGCCGTTGATTTTGACGTAGTCGTAGGTCAGGTCGCAGCCCCAGGCGACAGCTTCCTCGGCGCCCATGTGCAGATCGCAGGAGAAGCGTACTTCCTTGCCGGAGAGAAGCTCCAGAGCTTTCTCCTCGTCAAAGGGCAGCACGCAGCCTGCCTTGCAGAAGCAGACGGTGTCTTTGTCCCCGAGCAGGTATACGTCCACCGTATCCGGATCAAAGGGAGCGCCGGCATAGCCCAGGGCGCAGAGAATGCGGCCGCAGTTCGCGTCCCGCCCGAAGACCATGGCCTTGACCAGGCTGGAGGCAATCACGGAACGGGCCAGGATCCGGGCGTGTTCCTTCGTGTCCGCATGCGTTACGCGCATTTCCATCAGCCGGGTGGCGCCTTCACCGTCTCCCGCCATACGGACGGCAAGATCCCGGCAGATGCCGAACACGGCTTCCTTCAGCAGATCGTAACCCGGACCCTTCTCCGTAACGGGACGGTTGCCAGCGAGACCGTTGGCCAGGAGCAACAGGGTATCGTTGGTGCTGGTGTCTCCGTCCACGGAGATCATATTGAAGGTATCCGGCACCACTTCGCTCAGAAGCTCCTGCAGCAGGGAAGGATCGACAGCACAGTCCGTGGTCAGATATCCCAGCATGGTGCACATGTTGGGATGAATCATGCCGGATCCCTTGCTCATGCCGCCGACGCGCACGGTGACGGTGCCGTTTCCGTCCGCCGCGGGCAGTTCGAATTCCGCCGCGAACTCCTTGTTCACCGTATCCGTGGTCATGATCGCCCGGCTGGCAGCCGTGCCGGCTTCGGGAGAATCCGAAAGCGTTTCCGCCATGGCGGCGACGCCGGCGGTGATCCGGTCCAACGGCAGGTTCGGCCCGATGACGCCGGTGGATCCAAGCAGTACGGAATCGGCGGGAATATGCAGGGCTTCGCCTGTGAACTCCGCGGTTTTCCGGCACAGCTCCATCCCGGTGGCGCCGGTGGCAGCGTTGGCGATGCCGGCGTTGACGACCACAGCCTGCGCGACTTGCTTTTCCTTCACGATCTGCATATCCCAGCGCACCGGCGCGGCCTTCACGAGGTTCGAGGTGAACGTACCCGCCACGGCGCAGGGAACGCTGCTCCGGATCATGGCCATGTCCGGCCGGCCCTGATACTTGATGCCTGCCGCGCAGGAAGCGGCCGAGAAGCCTTTCGGCGCTGTGACGCCGCCGGCAATTTTACGAATTTCCATTTTCCTGAAAATCTCCTTCTTTGGCCATCGTTTTGTGCTTACTGTTCCACAGTGTCTCACCCTGTCCCCCCGCCTCCTTCCCCTCAAGGGGAAAAATGCGGTACGGATTTTCTCAGGGGGAAGGGAAAAAATCTCCACTGCACGTTCGCTCAATAGTCGCATGAAGCCCTTGGGGCGGGCTTCATGCTCCTTTTCGCGCTAACGAGCTCAAGTCGCTTCCGGCTTACGCCGGACAGCACACTGTGCTGACGCTTCTCTCGCTCGCTCTCCGCTCTCAACTCTGAACATCTTCCTCGCCGATGAACCGGGTGATGTTTTTCTCGTTCAGCAGGAATTCATAGTAGTTGACGTCGGAGCGCTTCCAGCCGATCTGCGTCCAGAAGGCGTTGCCCGCGTCGTTGCCTGTGAAGGCGATGAGAGCCACCTTGTTGATGCCCATCTCCTTCAGCTGCTGCATACAGCGGCCTACCATGCGGGTGCCGATTCCCATACGCCGGTAGGGCCGGGCCACGCACACGTGATACAGGGCTCCCTGGCGGCCGTCTGAGCCGCAGAGAATGGAGCCGATGATCTTCCCGTGCAGCCGGGCCACCACACTGGTGGTGGGGTTCCGCTGAATAAAGCGTTCGATATCCTCCCGGGAGTCGTCCAGCGCGCGGATCCCGAAGCCCCGGATGGTCATCCACAGCGCCCGTACGTCGGAATAATCCGCAATGGTCATGGGCTCGATCAGCACATCGTCGATACTGATGTTTTCGGTTCGTTCCTCAGTCATGCAGCCCCTCCGAAAGCCCGGTGTTTTCCGGCAGGCCCAGCACCAGATTCATGTTCTGAATGGCGGCGCCGGAGGCTCCCTTGCCCAGATTGTCAAACCGGGCGGTCAGGATCATGCGGTCCGCGTTTCCGTACACGGAGATTTCCAGATCGTCCCTCCCGGCATAAGCGGAAGCGGACAGGAAACCGCTTTCGTCCGGCGCTTCGGCGAAGCGCACCAGACCATCCTGATAATACTCCCGGTAAACCTCCCGGATTTCCTCCGGGGTCGCGTCGGTTTCCGCCGGAGTCAGCGGGACGGTAACCTCCATACCCGCGTAATAGGACGCCACGATGGGGCAGAAGACAGGCGGATGCTCGAGGCCGCAGAGAGCAGCCATCTCCGGCAGGTGCTTGTGGGCCTGCGTCAGGCCGTACTGCCGGGGACCGTCCAGCAGGGAATACCGCTCCTCCGCTTCATATTCCGCGATCATTTTCTTGCCGCCGCCGGAATACCCGGTGAGGGAAAAACAGGAAAGGCGGACGCTGCTGCGCAAAAGTCCCGCTTCCCGCAGCGGCGCCGTCAGGGAAATGAAGCCGGTGGCGTGGCAGCCCGGGTTGGCGATGCGCTTCGCGTCGCGGAGCGCTTCCCGCTGCCCCTTCAGTTCCGGAAACCCGTAGACCCAGCCCTCAGCCGTCCGGTGGGCGGTGGAGGTGTCGATGAGCACCGCGGAAGAAGAAGTGACCAGGGAAACGGCCTCCCGGGCGGCGTCATCCGGCAGGCAAAGAAAGGAAATGTCCGCCGTGTTCAGGGCCTCCTGCCGGGCGGCAGGATCCTTCCGGACTTCCTCCGGAAGGGTGATCAGGTCCAGATCCTTCCGGGCGGCGAGCCGTTCCCGGATCCGCAGCCCCGTGGTGCCGGCGCTGCCGTCAATGAAAATGCGGGTCATGATGCCTCCTGATAAAACACGCAAGCCCGCCCCGGGCGGAAGACCGCCGGCGGGGCGGGAATAAGGACGCGCCGCAGCGCGAAGCCGGATGAATCAGTTCTTTTTCCGGGCGGCGTCCACCAGCGCCTGAACCTTGGTAGGCAGGCCGAAGAGGGTGATGAAGCCGGCGGAATCCTTCTGGTTGTAATCGCTGGCGCCGAAGGTAGCGATATCCTCGGAATACAGGGAATATTCGCTCCAGAGGCCGGCCCGGATGATGTTGCCCTTGTAGAGCTTCAGCTTCACGGTGCCGGTGACCCGCTCCTGGGTCTTGTCCACAAAGGCGGAGAGGGCTTCCCGCAGGGGGGAGAACCACAGGCCGTTGTAGACCAGCTCCGCGAAGGTGATGGCGATCCGCTGCTTCTCGTGCAGCGTCATCTTGTCCAGGCAGATGGACTCCAGCGCCTCGTGGGCTTTGTACAGGATGGTGCCGCCGGGAGTCTCGTACACGCCGCGGCACTTCATGCCTACCAGCCGGTTCTCCACGATATCGATGATGCCGATGCCGTTCTTTCCGCCCAGTTCATTGAGCTTCAGGATGATTTCCTTGGGGGAGAGCTTCTCTCCGTCCAGCGCTACCGGAATGCCCTGCACGAAATCCAGGGTGATGTAGGTGGGCTCGTCTGGCGCGTCCATCGGGGAAACGCTCATTTCCAGGAAGCCGGGTTTCTCGTACTGGGGCTCGTTGCCGGTATCCTCCAGGTCCAGGCCCTCATGGCTCAGGTGCCAGAGGTTCTTATCCTTGGAATAATTGGTCTCCCGGGTGATCTTCAGCGGGACGTTGTGCGCCTCGGCGTAATCGATCTCCTCTTCCCGGGACTGGATGTCCCACTCCCGCCAGGGAGCGATGATGTGCATATCCGGCGCGAAATGCTTGACAGCCAGCTCGAAGCGGACCTGGTCGTTCCCCTTGCCGGTGCAGCCGTGGCAGATGGCGTCCGCCCCTTCCTTCTTCGCGATTTCCACCAGGCCCTTGGCGATGCAGGGCCGGGCGTGGCTGGTGCCCAGCAGATATTCCTCGTAGACGGCGCCGGCCTTCATGGTGGGCATGATGTATTCATTCACATATTCATCCGTCAGATCCAGGATGTACAGCTTGGAGGCGCCGGTCTTCAGGGCCTTTTCCTCCAGCCCGTCCAGCTCGCCCGCCTGGCCCACGTTGCCGGATACGGCGATGATCTCGGGATTGTTGTAATTCTCCTTCAGCCACGGGATGATCACGGACGTATCCAGACCGCCGGAATAGGCGAGAACGATCTTTTTGATATTTTCTTTATTCATGGGAACCCCTCCTTCGTGAATGTTTATGCATGAGAATATACACCCGAAAAATCGGAATGTCAATACAAAAATGGGAAAAACAAGAAAAAATCTATGCAAGATTTTTAATAAATATGCATTAAAAAGTGAATAATATGCACTGTCATGCACAATATGGCTGCTTTCTTTCCGGATTTGCCGGAAAGGCTGACTTTTTGAATTTGACTTTCCTTATAAAGACTTATACAATATCGGCATGAACGGGCAGCGGGAGACAACCGCTTTTATCCGGCGGGACGCCGGCGCAGGATTGTACTGATCGGACAGGACGGAGAAAGAGCGGGAGAAGAAGATGGAGAAGGAAAAGAAAGCGAAACGGAGCCGAAAGGAAACGGCCGGCCTGCTGCGGCGATTCACGGCGTACTACGGACCTCATAAGAAGCTGTTTGCCATGGACATGGGAGCCTCCCTGCTGGTGGCGCTGATCGGCGTGGTCTATCCGATCATCACCCGGCGGATGCTGAACGATCTGATTCCGAACCGGAATTATCAGATGGTGGTGATCTTCGGGGTCACCCTGCTGCTGCTGTATCTGTGCAAGATGCTGCTGAACTACTTTATCCAGTATCAGGGGCACATGATGGGCGTATATATGCAGGCGGCCATGCGGTCGGACATGTTCGCCCATCTGGAAACCCTGCCCTACAGCTTCTACGACAGCCATGAGACCGGCAAGATCATGAGCCGGATGACCAACGACCTCTTCGACGTGAGCGAGCTGGCGCACCATGGGCCGGAGAATCTGATCATCTCGATTCTGAGCATCGTGATCTCCTTTACCTACCTGAGCACGATCAACATCTGGCTGACCCTGATCGTGTTCGCGTGCGTGCCTTTTCTGGTGATCATATCCTACAGCCTGCGCCAGAAGATGCGCAAAGCCTTCCGGGATACCCGCTCCGCCATGGCGGACATCAACGCCAGCCTGGAAAGCTCCATCAGCGGAATCCGGGTGACCAAGGCTTTCACCAACGCGGACAAGGAACGGGAAAAATTCGAGGAGGGAAACAGCCGCTTCCAGACGGCCCGGCGGGATTCCTACAGCGCCATGGGCCGCTTCCACTCCGGAAACACCTTCGTGACGGACGTGTTCAACGTGGTGGTGCTGATAGCCGGCGGCTTCTTCCTGTATCGGGGAGAAATCCTCTTCGGCGACTACAGCGCCTTCATCGTATCCGTGAACATGTTCATCGGGCCGGTGATGACCCTGATCAACTTCATGGAGCAGTTTGAAAACGGCGTGACCGGCTTCGAACGATTCTGCGAGATTATGGACGCGCCTTCCGAGGTGGACGCGCCGGACGCCCGGGACGCGGGCGTGCTGGAGGGGCATATCGAGTTCCGGAACGTGAGCTACGCCTACGACGAGGACAAGAACGTGCTGCGGCACGTGGATCTGAACATCGAAAAGGGAAAGAAGTTCGCGCTGGTGGGGCCTTCCGGCGGCGGAAAGACCACGATCTGCCACCTGATTCCGCACTTCTACAACGTGGAAAGCGGCGAGATCCTGCTGGACGGGCAGGAAATCCACAGCCTGACGCTGGAAAGCGTGCGGCGGAACATCGGCATCGTGCAGCAGGATATCTACCTCTTTAACGACACGATGCGGGAAAATATCCGCTACGGCCGGCTGGACGCCTCCGAGGAGGACATCGTGCAGGCGGCGAAGCGCGCGAACATTCACGACTACATCATGAGCCTGCCCAACGGCTACGACACCCAGATCGGCGAGCGGGGCGTGCGCCTGAGCGGCGGGCAGAAGCAGCGGCTGAGCATCGCCCGGGTATTCCTGAAGAATCCGCCGATCCTGATTCTGGACGAGGCTACCAGCGCGCTGGACAACACGACGGAAATCCTGATCCAGCAGGCGCTGGATGAGCTGTGCGAGGGCAGAACCACCCTGGTGGTGGCCCACCGGCTGAGCACCATCAAGAACGCGGACGAGATCGCCGTGGTGGCGGACGGGCAGATTCAGGAGCAGGGCACCCACGACGAGCTGATGGCGAAGCAGGGAATTTACTACGATCTGTATCAGCTGCAGTTCCGGGCCAACAGCGGCATGATCCTGTGATATTTGAGTTGCCTTCGGTATATCTAATAAGCTAATAAGAGAATGCCTGAGTCGACAGGTACGGAGAGGAGGGGAAGACAGATGCTGGAGATCTGTACGCTGGGCACCGGCGGTACGCTGCCGCTGCCGGAGCGGGCGCTGTCTTCCCTGTATGTGCGTGTCAACGGGCAGGCCATGCTGATCGACTGCGGCGAAGGAACGCAGGTGGGCATCCGGAAGCTGGGCTGGGGGTTCAAGTGCCTGGACGGCCTGCTGCTGACCCATTTTCACGGGGACCACTGCACCGGGCTGGTGGGTCTGCTGCTGAGCCTGGACAAGGCCGGGCGGGAGGAGACCTTCCACATTTTCGGCCCGCCCGGGCTGAAACGCGTGGTGGAAGGGCTGTGCGTGGTGGCGCCGCAGCTGCGGTACGCGGTGCTGCTGCACGAGATTCCGCTGCAGGGCACGGAGCTGGAACTGATCGGGCTGCGGATCCGCGCGTTTCCGGTGGATCACGGGGGGATTCCCTGCTTCGGATTCCGGCTGACGCTGCCCCGGGCCGCGGCATTCGATCCTGAAAAGGCGACGCGGCTGGGCGTGCCCGTGAAGGACTGGAAGCGCCTGCAGGATGGGGAAAGCGTCCGGGTGGGGCTGAAAAAGATTCATCCGGAGGAAGTGACCGGCCGGGAACGCAAGGGAATCTGCCTGGTATATTCGACGGACACGCGGCCCTGCGAAACCCTGAGCCGGTACGCAGCCGGGGCGGATCTGCTGATTCTGGAGGGAATGTACGGCACGGAGGACAAGCGCCCGCAGGCCCTGAAGAACCATCACATGATGTTTACGGAAGCGGCGGAAATCGCCCGGGACGCGGACGCCGGCGCACTGCTGCTGACGCATTTTTCCACCAGCGTGGAGGATCCGGAAGCCTGTTTGCCGGAAGCCCGGAGCATCTTTGAAAAAACGTTCGCGGCGCATGACGGGGAAACCGTTACGCTGCGCTATCCGAAGGAAGAGGAAAAGGCATGGGTCAGTTTGTGCTGAAGGCGCCTTATCAGGCTTCCGGCGATCAGCCGGAAGCCATCGAAGCGCTGGCCCGGGGCGTCCGGGAGGGACTGAAGAACCAGATTCTGCTGGGGGTCACCGGCAGCGGAAAGACCTTTACCATGGCTTCCGTGATCGAGAAGGTGCAGAAGCCCACGCTGGTCATCGCCCACAATAAGACGCTGGCGGCGCAGCTGTGCAGCGAGCTGAAGGCTTTCTTTCCGGACAGCCGGGTGGAGTACTTCGTCAGCTACTACGACTACTACCAGCCGGAGGCCTACATCGCCTCCTCGGACACATATATCGAGAAGGACGCCTCCATCAACGACGAGATCGACCGGCTGCGGCACTCCGCCACGGCGGCCCTGCGGGAGCGGCAGGACGTGATCATCGTGGCTTCCGTCAGCTGTATCTATTCCATGGGCGACCCCAGTGAATACGAGGGAATGATGATTTCCCTCCGGCCCGGCATGAAGATGGAGCGGGGCAGCCTGATCCGCGGCCTGATCGATATTCAGTACGAGCGGAACGACACGGAATTCGCCCGGGGCACCTTCCGGGTGCGGGGCGACGTGATCGAGATCATACCCGCGGGGGAAAACCAGAAGGCGCTGCGGGTGGAGTTCTTCGGGGACGAGATCGACCGCATCGCTCAGATCGACGCGGTCAGCGGCCATGTGCTGGCGACCCTGGAGCACGCGGCGCTGTTTCCGGCGACCCATTACGCGACGGACCCGGCTCACATGGAGGAGCACATCGGGGAAATCGAGGAGGATCTGCGGAAGCGGATTGCCGAGTTCGAGAGCGAGGGGCGGCTGCTGGAGGCCCAGCGGATCGCGCAGCGCACCCGATACGACATCGAGATGATGCGGGAGATCGGCTACTGCCAGGGGATCGAGAACTACTCCCGCTATTTTGACGGCCGGAAGCCGGGGGACGCGCCGTACACCCTGCTGGACTACTTCACCGGGGATTTTCTCCTGATGATTGACGAAAGCCACGTGACGGTGCCCCAGATCCGGGCCATGTACAACGGCGACCGGGCCCGGAAGGAGACGCTGGTGGATTACGGCTTCCGCCTGCCTTCCGCCTTTGACAACCGGCCGCTCCTGTTCCACGAATTCGAGAGCCGGATTCACCAGACGATTTTCGTGTCCGCGACGCCGGGCCCCTACGAGCGGGAACGGGCGGACCAGATCGTCGAGCAGATCATCAGGCCGACAGGGCTGCTGGATCCCCAGGTGATTCTGCGAAAAGCCACCGGTCAGGTGGACGACCTGGTGGGCGAGATCCGCGCGGTGACGGCGAAAGGCCAGCGGGTGCTGGTGACCACGCTGACGAAGCGGATGGCGGAAAGCCTGACGGAGTATCTGCAGGAGCTGGAGATCAGGGTGCGGTACCTGCACAGCGATATCCAGACCATGGAGCGCATGGAGCTGCTGCGGGATCTGCGGCTGGGAACCTTCGACGTGCTGGTGGGCATCAATCTGCTGCGGGAAGGCCTGGACCTGCCGGAGGTGGCGCTGGTCGCCATCCTGGACGCGGACAAGGAGGGCTTCCTGCGCAGCGAAACCTCCCTGGTGCAGACCATCGGACGGGCGGCCCGGAACGTGGACGGGCGGGTGATTCTGTACGGCGACACCCTGACGGACAGCATGATGCGCGCAATGAACGAGACCAACCGCCGCCGGGCGATCCAGCAGGCTTACAACGAAAAGAACGGAATCACGCCGGAGAGCGTGCGCAACGCGATCCGCTCCGTGCTGGAGATCACGAAGAAGGTGGAGGAAACCGCTCCGGCAGCGCTGAACGAAGAAGAACGGCAGGCGCTGATCCGTCAGATCGAGGATGAGATGCTCAGCGCGGCCAAGGGGCTGGAGTTCGAACGGGCCGCAAAGCTCAGAGACCGTCTGCTGGAGCTGCGGGGAGAAGCCCCCATGAAGGAGGACGTGCAGCAGCGGCGGCATCGCAGAAGGGAGCGGACGAGAAAGAGTGAGCACTGAGAACAAGGCGCGGAAACGCCGGAACTGGCCCGCGGTGCTGTGGCTGGCACTGCCCGCGCTGGCGGCGGGAGCCTTTGCCGTATGCCGCTGGGGCGGAACGGTGCGGGATCTGATCCGCGTGCTGATCAAGGCGGCGGTGACGGGCTGATGAAACAGAACAGAATGAAACAGGAGCCTTCCGCGGCAGCCCGGGCGCTGGCCTGGGGCTCGGCTTTCCTGCTGTGCCTGCTGCTGACGCTGCTGGCGGCGTCGCTGTTGGTGTGGCGGGTGACGGCTTCTCCGGGGCTGCACGAGGAGATTGCCCTGAACGACGCGGTACAGCGGCAGCAGGAGGAGCATCTGGAGGAACGGATCGGCGTTCTGGCCGCGATATACGGCTTTGACGAAGCGCCGGTGCTGGATATGCTGCGGGGGAAAAACCTGCGGGATCTGAACCGGCAGGCGGTTTCCTGGTGGACGCGCGTCGCGCAGGACGGTACGGTGGAGGAGATTCCCTCCCCGGATACGGAGACGCTGACGGAACTGCTGATACTGGACGAAGGCTTTCAGGCGCAGCATCCGGCGGAAACCCTGGGAGAAACCGCAACGGAAGCCGCGGGGAAAATCGCCCGGGTTTTCCTGCGGGAAACGCTGCCGGTGCGGACGGAGCTGATCGAACCCGGCTTGAAAAAGGTGCAGGAATGGGCTGATCTGCCGGAAGCGGCGGCGCTGGCGCACCGGCTCCCCGTCGTGCTGGCTCTGCTGTGCGGCGTGCTGGCGGGGTTCGTTGCCCTGCTGCTGAGCCGGCAGCTGCGGGCATGCCTGCGGTGGTTCGGCGCGGCGCTGGGCGCCGCAGCCCTTCTGAGCGCGGCGGGCCTCGGTCTGTGGCGGATTCTGAACGTTCGCGGAATCGTGGAGGAGGCGAACCTCCGGCTGGCGGAGCAGATTCGGCGGCTGGAAGGAGCGCTGCTGCCCCAGGCGGCGGCGGAAATCCTGCTGCTGGCCGGCGGAGCGGCACTGTGCTTCCTGCTTCTGCGAAAACCGGTCGGGAAAGCCGGACAGGACGGAGGGATGAAGTGACGCGCAATATTGTGACCTGGCGGATCCGTTCGCCGAAAATTACGGAGCGGCTGCGGCTGGCGGTGGCTCCGGACATGCACAGCGGTCCCTTCGAGGACGTGCTGCCCGTGTTCCGGGAGGCGGACGCGGTGCTGCTGGCCGGGGATCTGCTGGACCGTCACCGGAAGGACAACCATCTGGCTGCAGAGTTCCTGCGCCGGGTGCCGGAGGAGGTGCCGGTGTTCTATTCCATCGGGAACCACGAATGCAAGTTTCCGCGGCAGGAGGAATTTCAGGAAATGCTGCGGGGTACCAAGGCGCAGGTGCTGGATAACAGGGACGTGCTTTTCCGGGGAATCCGGATTGCCGGACTGAGCAGTTCGATGTCCAGGGTTCCGGATATGGAATTTCTGGAGCGGCTGGAAGCCAGGCCGGAATTTATCCTGCTGATGTGCCACCATCCCGAAATGTACCGGGATTATGTGCGGGGGCGGGACATCGATTTCACGGTCTGCGGCCATGCCCACGGGGGGCAGATTCAGATACTGGGCCGCGGGCTGTACGCGCCGGGGCAGGGCTTGTTTCCGAAGCTGACCCACGGCCTGTATGACAAGGGGAAAATGCTGGTTTCGCGGGGAATGACCAATTCAGTGCGGATCAGGGTACCGCGGATCGGCAATCCATGTGAATTGATTCTGTTGGAACTGGAACCGGGAGAAGGAGGAGAAAAACAATGGATCAGGAAGATCTGAAGCTGTTGATGGACTGGTTTGAGAAGAACAGGGATCACAAGATGAACTTCATCGAGAAGGAAGCCATCAAGATGGCGGTAAGGAAAGCAAACACCGTCGGGGATCTGCTGAAGATGGCGCTGGATCTGCTGAAGAAGGGCTGAAGCACGTTGACAACCTGAAGGAAAATGAGTATAATCCGTTTACCCACGAAAGACCGGAAACAGCCTGCGTCGGAAAGGGCGTCAGGGTGTTTCCTTCATTTTTGAAAGGAGCCTGACACCCATGGCAGAGGAAAAAGGAACTATTCTGACGGAGAGCGGCCTGAAACAGCTGGAGGAGAAGCTGGATTATCTGATTTCCGTACGGCGGAACGAAATCAGCGAACAGATCGCGGTAGCCCGCGGTTTCGGGGATCTGAGCGAGAACGCCGAATATGACGAGGCCAAGAAGGAACAGGCCAAGGTGGAGGAGGAAATCACCCGCCTGCAGGCCACGATCCGTACGGCGACCGTGGTGGCGGATGACGAGATCAGCACCGAGCGCGTATCCATCGGCACCATCGTGAAGGTGAAGGATGCGGATACCGGCGATACCTTCGAGTACGCCATCGTCGGCGCAAACGAGGCCGATCCCATGGAGGACAAGATTTCCAACGAGAGCCCTGTCGGCGCCGGGCTCCTGGGCGCGAAACGCAACCAGGTGGTCACGATCACGATTCCCGCAGGAACGATCCGGTACAAGATCGTCTCCATCAAGAAGATGTAATACTGTTTATTCATTTGCCGCAGGCAAATCCGCATATCGCATTCCGACAGAAACGGATCTGGAATCTCAGTCCGTTACGCTGTGAGAAAGAGGAAGAATATGGCTGATTATCCCGTAACCCCGCTGACCCCGCCCCTGACTGAGCAGGAAATCATTCGCCGGCAGAAGCTGCAGAAGCTGCTGGACGCCGGGGAAAACCCCTATGAAATTACCCGCTGGCCCGTGACCCGCCGGAGCGCGGACATTCTCGGGAACTTCGCGGAGCTGGAGGGGAAGGAAGTCTCCATCGCCGGCCGGATGACGAGCCGCCGGATCATGGGGAAGGCTTCCTTCGCCCATCTGCTGGACGGGGAAGGGGATATCCAGATCTACGTGCGCCGGGACGATGTGGGCGAGGAAGCCTACGCGGCGTTCAAGCAGGACGACATCGGCGACATTCTGGGCGTTCGGGGAACGGTGTTCCAGACGAAGACCGGCGAGATTTCCGTGCACGCCACGGAAGTGAAGCTGCTGTGCAAGAGCCTGAAGGTGCTGCCGGAGAAGTTCCACGGCCTCGTGGATACGGATCTGCGCTACCGTCAGCGCTATGTGGACATGATTGTGAACCCCGAGGTGCGGGACACTTTCCGCAAGCGGAGCCGCATTATCGCGGCGGTCCGGGAGTTCCTGGACAGCCGGGGCTTCATCGAGGTGGACACCCCGGTGCTGCATACCCTGGAAATCGGCGCCAGCGCCCGGCCCTTCCGCACGCACCACAACGCCCTGAACCTGGATATGTTCCTGCGGATCGAGACGGAGCTGTACCTGAAGCGGCTGATCGTCGGCGGATTTGAGAAAGTGTATGAGGTGGGCCGGATCTTCCGCAACGAGGGCATGGACGCCACCCACAATCCGGAGTTTACCTCCGTGGAGACCTACCAGGCCTATGTGGATTACCACGAGGTCATGGAAATGGTGGAGCAGCTGTACGAGTTCGTGGCGATGAAGGCCCTGGGCACTACCGACGTAAATTACCAGGGGCAGGTGATCCACCTGAAGGCGCCCTGGAAGCGGGTGACCATGGCGGAAGCCGTGAAGGAAGCCTGCGGCGAGGACTACGACGCCTGGGAGAGCGACGAGCAGGCCCGTGCCGTATGCGACAAGCGGGACGTGCATGTGGAGAAGGACGCCCGGAAGGGCGACTGCCTGGCGGCCCTGTTCGACGCGTTCGTGGAGGATACTCTGGTGCAGCCCACCTTCGTGATGGATTATCCGGTGGAAATCTCCCCCCTGGCCAAGCGGAAGCCGGAGAATCCCGCCCTGACCGAGCGGTTCGAGTTCTTCATCACCGGCCACGAGATGGGCAACGCTTTCAGCGAGCTGAACGATCCGGTGGATCAGCGCAGGCGTTTTGAGGATCAGGTGGCCCTGCGGGCCTCCCAGGGGATTCATGCCGAGGTGGACGAGGATTTCGTGAACGCGCTGGAATACGGCATGCCGCCTACCGGCGGCCTGGGCTTCGGTCTGGACCGGCTGATCATGCTGCTGACCGATTCCGCCACCATCCGGGACGTGCTGCTGTTTCCCACGATGAAGCCGATTGACAAGAAGGAAGACGCAGAATAAAGCATTAAGGAGACAGGGAACGGTTCCTGTCTCCTTTCATTTGTGGTAAAAAATCGCAAAACTTTTGTAACAAAATGCTTGCAATTCTCGAACAAATAGTTTAGAATTATCACAGTATTGGTTACGAAAGGATGGATTGGCATGGCCAAACGGATCCTGCTTGTGGATGACGAGCCGTTAATCCTGAAAGGATTGAAATATACGCTGGAGCAGGAAGGCTATGAAACGGACAGCGCCATGGACGGGGAGGAAGCCCTGAACAAGTTCGACGCGGGCCATTTCGATCTGATTCTGCTGGACGTCATGCTGCCGAAAATGGACGGGATTGCTGTGTGCCAGCGGATCCGGGAACACAGCGACGTGCCGATCATCATGCTGACCGCCAAGGGTGAGGATATGGACAAGATCCTCGGCCTGGAATACGGCGCGGACGATTACATGACCAAGCCGTTCAACATCCTGGAGGTCAAAGCGCGGATCAAGACGATTCTGCGCCGGGTTTCCGGGGGCATGCAGCCCCAGGAGCCCCGGATTATCCGGGTGCACAACATGGAGGTAAACCTGGTCAAGCGCAGCGTTACGCTGAACGGGCGGGACGTGAAGCTGACCGCGAAGGAATTTGATCTGCTCCAGATGTTCGTAACCAACCGGGGCACGGTATTCAGCCGGGAGCAGATGCTCGAAACCGTATGGAAATATGATTACGCGGGAGACGCCCGCACCGTGGATGTACATATCCGGCGCCTGAGGGAAAAGATTGAACGGGACACTTCAAAGCCTGAATTCATCTTTACCAAATGGGGAGTGGGTTACTATTTCACAGATCAGGACTAAGGTGACGTTCTGGGCCAGCATCAGGGGAAAAATCCTGCTGGCCTTTTTTCTCATCGTGGGGGTTTCTTTCGCGGTGGCCGCCACGAATCTCACCACGCTTGTAAGCAGATTTCTGTTTGATCAGCGGTCCAGGGAGGACCGGATTACGGCGGAGAAGCTGGCCGTGTCGGCAGCTTCTCCGTTTGAGTCTGTCTCCGCGGAGGAGCTGAACCGGATGCTGGAAGAAAACGCCGCGAGCCTGGACGGGCGGATCATGCTGCTGGACGCGGACGGAAAGGTGCAGTACGACTCTTTCCAGCGCATGTGCGGCGTCCGCCTGGAGGTACCGGAGGTGCTGCAGGTGCTGGTCGGCGGAGAACGGGAGGCATACGGAACCCATACGCCAGGCCGGGCTGTGGTGGAACGGATGAGCGGCGAAGCCGGGGCGGACTATGTAGCCTACAGCGTGTGTGAGATTACCGGCGCCGCGGGACGGCTGGGCGCTGTGCTTTATGTAAGCCGGGTGCAGGGGATGATGGACTCCCTGCGGGATGTGACCTGGCAGCTGGTGGGCGTGTTCCTGGCCATCACCGCGGGTGCCCTGGCGCTGGCCATGGTCCTCAGCCAGGTGCTGACCAAACCGATCACGACCCTGAGCACCACCATGCGGAAGATGGGCCGCGGCGATCTGAGCGTCCGGGTGCCGGTGAGCGGCAGCGGGGAACTGCGGGAGCTGGCGGAAAACTACAACACCATGGCCGCGCAGCTGGAAAGCCTGGACAAGACCAGGGACCAGTTCGTCTCTAACGCCAGCCATGAGCTGAAAACACCCCTGACGACCATGAAGATCATGCTGGAGAGCCTGATTTATCAGCCGGATATGCCGGAGGATCTGCGACAGGAATTCATGGGAGACATGAATCACGAAATCGACCGCCTGACGGGGATCGTTACGGATCTGCTGACTCTGACCCGGATGGACAGCGGGGAAGCTCAGGCAAAGCGGGAGCCTGTTGATATGTCCGAGCTGACCCGGGAGACCGCCCGGATGCTGCAGCCTGCCGCGGATCAGCACGGGCATACGCTGACGGCGGAGGCGGAGGAAGGAATCATCCTGACCGGAGACCAGGGCCGACTGAGCCAGATTCTGTATAATCTGACCGACAACGCCATCAAATATACGCCGGACGGAGGACGCGTGAGCCTTACCCTGCGCCGGGAAGGCAAGGACATCGTCTGGCGGGTGCGGGACAACGGCGTGGGGATTCCGCGGGAGGACCAGGATCATATCTTTGAACGTTTTTACCGGGTGGATAAGGCCCGCGGCCGGGATACCGGCGGCACAGGCCTGGGTCTGAGCATCGTGCACCAGCTTGTGACGCTGGAAGGCGGCACCATCGCCGTGAACAGCGAACCGGGCAAGGGCTCGGAATTTATCGCACGCTTTCCCGAAGGGGGGCCCTCGAAATGAAAAACGGACGAAGCCGGAAAGCGCTGGCCCTGCTGCTGGCTGGCTGCCTGGCCCTGCTTACCGGCTGCAGCGGACAGACGGCTGAGGAAAACACCCCGCTGCAGACGCTGGCACCTGCTTCTGTCGGCTACAGCGCGCCGGACGGGGACAACATGCCGGAACGGACCGTGACGCACCAGCTGTATCTGCCGGGCAGCTCGGATCTGCATCTGGTGCCCCGGGAAACGCGCCTGAGCGTGTCGGACCTGAACGACGAGGTGCTGCAGCTGGTGCTGGCGCTGCTGGCGTATGAAAGCGACGCGGAGGTAACCCATCTGGGAGGAGAATGGCAGCTGAGCCTGTACGGCACAGATCCTCTGGAATACAGCGACGGCATCTGCACGATCAACCTGGGTACTTCCGCGCTGCAGATGAGCCACCGGGACTTCTACAAAACCTGTGTCGCGATCGCCACCACCCTGTGTGATCTGGATTCCATCTCCTTTGTGAATGTGCTGGTGGCGGACCAGAGCGTAGGGCTGGACATCACCGGGAACCTGGCGATGGGGAGCCTGACGGGGCATCCGGAGGAAAACCTGCCGGTGCTCTGGGAACAGATGGAAGCGAAGCGGACTCCGCTGGGGGACGACCTGAGCAAAACGCCCCTGAGCTCCCTGGCGACCCTGTATTTTCCGCTGCCGGACGCCCGCGGTATCGGCTGTGAGAACCGGATTCTGAACTTTGACGGGCAAACTCCGCAGCAGCTGGCGGCGGGCCTGCTGAAGGAACTGGATCAGCTGATCCGGGAAAATGCCGGGGCGGAGGAAGAAACACCCGGACTCCTGGACAGCCTGCTGCATGACCCGGTGATCAGCGAGCTGGAGGACGGCGGACGGCTGATTACCCTGAGCTTCCGGGAGGAAACTTCCGCCTGGATGCTGGGCATGGGAACGGATATGCCCTGCATGCTTGCTGCGGTAACCAGCACCATGACCACCTTTATTCCCGGGATCGCGGCGATCAGCGTGCGCATCGGGGACAAGCCCATCACAGAGCTGCACAGCGCGACCTTCGGCGGAATGACGGTGCTGGGTGGCCTGCTGCGGCGGAATATGTTTGTGGACTATCTGATGGGCAGCACTACCGTGTTTTTTGCCCGGGGCGGGAAGCTCTGCCGCTGTGACCAGCCGGTGAACCGGCGCATGACGGATATCCCGCGGGCGCAGCTGAACGCGCTGCTGGCCGGACCGGCACCGCTGCAGCGGCAGGAAGGGATTGCCGCGACGATGCCGGAAAACGTCCGGGAGGAGGATATCCTGGGCATCTCGGTCGAGAACGATACGCTGCTGATCAACCTGAGCGAGAATTTCCGCACGGAGATTCTGACCGGAGGGGCGGAGAAGGAAGCGCTTCTCTGCTACAGCATGGTGAACACCCTGTGCGAAAACTCCGGCCTGAAAAAGGTGTGCTTCTTCTTTGAGGGAGCCCAGGAGGAGACCATAGCCGGGGAGATCTACTGGGCCGGCGTGTTCTGCTACAATCCGGGCCTGAGCGAATCCGACCGGGGATAAGGAAAAAAAGAAAAATTATTCATATTCCGTTCATATTCAGGACAAAAACCTCCTGTATCATTCATCCTGAAAACCGGAAAGGGAACGGCTGAAGGAGCCGGCCCTGTCCGGGAAAGCCTGCGGCGGGCCGAATGGGCGGCGCCGGGCAGGAAAGGACGAAACAGTCTGCGGGTGTCGGGCAAAACGCGAAGGCACGGCGGACACGATGATGATAAAGGAGGTTTTTGCAATGAAGAAACTGTTCAGCAAGAAAGCATTGGGACTGATCGCCCTGGCTCTGGTATGCGTACTGGCCGGGACGGTAGTGGGAGCGAACCAGCCGAAGGCGCAGGCGGACACGGTGGTGCTGACCTCTCCCTTTACGGAGGCGGTGGCCAAGGTTCACGACAGCGTGGTCGGCGTCAACAACTATCAGATTGTGAACTACAGCAACGGGTACGGCAACGGATACGGCTATGGCAGCGGGAGCGACGGCAGCTACGGCTTCCCCTGGGACTTCTTCTTCGGCTACGGCAACGGCGGCTACGGAAACGGCAACGGGAACGGCAACGGCCGCAACCGGGGCGAGGACAGCGCCAAAGAAGTGCATTACGCCAGCGGCTCCGGCGTGGTGATCGCGGAAGGCTATGTGCTGACCAACTACCATGTGGTGGAAGACGCTCACAGCCTGAAGATCTCCGTGGCGAAGGAAGGCAGCAGCGAGCCCGATCTGTACGACGCCACAGTGGCGGCTTCGGACCCGGATCTGGATGTGGCGGTGCTGTACGCGCCTGACCTGAAGCTGGCTCCCGTGGAACTGGGCGACAGCGACACCCTGATGCTGGGAGACTGGGCCATCTGCATCGGCAACCCGCTGGGCTTCACCGGCACGGTGACTACCGGCGTTATCTCCGGACTGGACCGGGAAGTGGCAGGTTCCGGCAGCACGACGGATAAGTACGGCCGTACCACCAACGTGGTCAACACGATGATCCAGACCGACGCGGCCATCAACAACGGTATCAGCGGCGGCGGCATGTTCAACACCGCGGGTCAGCTGGTGGGCATTCCGACTCTGAAGTACAGCGGCGTCCGCTCCAGCATGAGCAGCGCCTACGCCGAGAACATCGGCATGTGCATCCCGATCAACGAAGCCAAGTCCGTAATCGAGGAAGCCCTGAAGGCGGACGTAACGAAGCTGGGCACGAATGATGAAGACAGCGTGGAAGCGGAAGGCGAATACAAGAATCCCCAGGGCCTGATGGGCAAGCCCCGGATGGGCGTAACCGTCATGAACCTGAACACCAACGGACAGCTGCCCAACGGCGCCTATGTGGCGAAGGTTGAAAGCGGAAGCCCCGCCGAGAAGGCCGGCGTGCTGGCCGGAGACATCATCGTGGAGCTGAACGGCGAGGTGATCAGTAACATCACTGAAATGACCGAAAAGCTGAGCGGCATGAACGCGGGCGACGCGGTGCAGGTGAAGGTGTTCCGCCCCAGCGTGGTGCAGGACGCGGAGAACGTACAGATCTCCACGGACGGTGAATACCTGGATCTGACCGTGACGCTGGAAATGGTGGATCCCGTCAATCAGTAAGAGAATAAGGGGCAGGCACGGCGACGCCGTGCCTGCCCTCTTTTTTTTGTCTGAAAAAAGATGCAAAATGACCAGTTCGCCTCTTCTCAAGCGGCCGGAAGGCGTGTATAATAAGGGCGCAACCCGTTGGCGATGCGACGCAAGGAGGCCATCATGACGGACTTTGTCAGCGCTTGGAACACGGACTCTTTTCTGACTTATCCTGTAGGCCCTCTGGGGCTGATCGCAATGCCCGGAACCGAAGAAATCGGCGAAAAAGTCAATAAGTGGCTGAAAAAATGGCGGGATCATGCCGAGGAATCCTCGCCCGGAGATATGCGCACGACGCCCGGGGAGGAACGGCAGGATTTTTTGATTCCGGTATCCTGCCCCCGGTTCGGGAACGGCGAAGCCAAAGGCATGATCAAGGAAAGCATCCGCGGATACGATATCTATATTCTGGTGGACGTGGGCGCGTACTGCGTAACCTATGACATGTTCGGCCGGGAGGTTCCCATGAGCCCGGACGAGCATTATGCCAACCTGAAGCGCATCATCGCGGCCATGGGCGGCAAGGCCAAGCGGATCACGGTGATTATGCCTATGCTCTACGAAGGCCGCCAGCACCGCCGCGCCGCCCGGGAAAGCCTGGACTGCGCCATGGCCCTGCAGGAGCTGGCCAACCTGGGCGTGAGCAACATCATCACCTTCGACGCGCACGATCCCCGTGTGCAGAACGCGATCCCCACCACCGGGTTCGAGAGCATCATGCCCAGCTATCAGATCTTCAAGGCTCTGCTGCGGAAGGACAAGACCCTGCGGATCGACCGGGATCACCTGATGATCGTATCGCCGGACGAGGGCGCCATCGACCGGAACATCTTCTATGCCTCCGTGCTGGGGCTGGATATGGGCCTTTTCTACAAGCGCCGGGATTACACCCGGATCGTGAACGGCCGGAACCCCATCGTCGCCCATGAGTATCTGGGAGACAGCGTGGAGGGGAAGGACGTGTTTGTGGCGGACGATATGATTTCCAGCGGCGAGAGCGTGATCGACCTGGCCCGGGAGCTGAAAAAGCGCAAGGCGAACCGGATCTTCGCCGGCGCCACCTTTGCCCTGTTCACCAACGGGCTGGACGCTTTCGACGCGGCTTATGAGGAAGGAATTATCGACCGTGTGATTTCCACCAACCTGACGTACCGGAATCCGGCGCTGAAGGAGACGGAATGGTTTGTGGAAGCGGATATGAGCAAGTATATTTCGTATATTATCGCTACCCTGAACCACGACCGGAGCCTCAGCCGCCTGCTGAATCCTTACGACAGGATCAGAGGGCTGATCAAACGGTATGAGAGCGAGCAGATGGCGGCGGGAATCAGACTGGTATAACGAAAACGGAGCCGAAAGGCTCTTTTTCATTTACTTTCGTAAAGGCCGGAGGGCGAGGCTGACGGCGTAGCACAGGGCGGCGGTCAGCACGATGGAGGCGCCGGCGCTGGTGTCCAGATAATAGGACAGGGTCAGGCCGACGAGACCGCTGAACAGGGCGATGAGCACGGACCAGAGGGCGTGCTGGCGGGCGGTGCGGGCGATGTTGCGCCCGGCAGCGGCCGGCAGAATCAGCAGCGCGTTAATCAGCATGACGCCCACCCAGCGGATGGACAGCATGACGGCTACCGCCACCAGCGCCACGAAAACGCACTCGATCAGCCGGAAGCGCAGCCCCCGGGAGCGGGCCAGAGACGGATCCACGCTGGTGGTGAGCAGGGCGTTGTACAGCACGGTCCAGACCGCCGCGGTGCCCAGCAGCGCCAGCAGCAGATACAGCAGATCCTGCGGGGTGACGGCCAGCACGTCGCCGATGAGCAGGGAGGAATACTTCGCGAACTGCCCGCCCCGGGACAGAATCAGCAGCCCCGCGGCCACCGAGGTGGAGGAGAACACGGAGATGACCGTGTCCGCCGAAGCGGCGCCGGACTGCCGGATCAGACAGATCATCACAGCCCAGATGATGCCGAAAATCAGCATGGCCGCCAGGTCGCTGTGCATCCCCAGCACGATGCCAAGGCCGATGCCGGTCAGCGCCGAATGGCCCAGGGCGTCGGAGAAGAAGGCCATCTGCCGGTTCACGGCCATGGTGCCCAGCAGGCCCAGCATCGGGGTCAGCAGCAGGATGGCCAGGAAGGCGTTTTTCATGAAGGTGAAGCGGTACGCTTCCAGAGGAAGAAGGGCATCCAGAATTCCGTAAATGGCTTCCATTATGCGTCCGCCTCCTCTCCGGCAGCACCGGTACCGAACACCTGGAAGAATTCGGGAGAATTGAAAACGTCCTCGGCGTCTCCCTGGGTCAGCACGGTTTTATCCAGCAGCACCACGTGATCCGCGTATTCCCGCACCAGCCGCAGGTCGTGGCTGACCAGCAGGATCGCCATGTGGCGGCTGCGTTTCAGGTTCATCAGCGTATCCAGAAACATCTTCAGGCCGTTGCGGTCGAAGCCGCTGACGGGCTCGTCCAGCACCAGCAGATCCGGCGCGGGGTGCAGCGCCAGAGCCAGCAGCACCCGCTGCAGTTCTCCGCCGGAGCAGCGCCCGAGGGGCGTATCCGCCAGCCCGGGAGCGTCCACCGCGGCCAGGGCTTCCGCCACCTGCCGGCGGGTGTTTTTCCCGATCCCGGTCCATACGGGGCGGCGGGAGAAGGAAGCGGCCAGAAAATCACAGACGGTCATGGGCATTTCCGGATCAAACTGCAGATGCTGGGGAACATACCCCGTCCGCAGGTGCGGAATATCGTGCCCCTGACTGTCCAGATGCCGGATGGCGCCGGAGCGGGAAAGCTCGCCCAGCAGGGTGCGGATCAGCGTGGTTTTTCCGGCGCCGTTCTGCCCGATGAGTACGGTCAGCTGCCCGCAGTGAATATGCATGGATACGTTCTGCAGCAGCGTCTGCCCGCCGCGGCGGACGGTGACGTTGTCCACGTCGATGTGGCACAGGTCGCAGGTATGGCGGTGAATCGGCATGGGACGGCCTCCTTCCGGTGAATTGGGAACGACGCCTATGATACCACAATCATTCATGCCTTTACAAGGCCGGGCAAACCCGGTATAATATACAAGTATTTTTATGCCCGCCCGAAGGGGCGGACCGGGGAGATTACGCATGGGGAAGATCATTGCGGTAGCCAATCAGAAGGGCGGTGTGGGGAAGACCACGACCGCCGTCAATCTGTCCGCCGCACTGGCGGAAGCGGGAAAGAAGGTCCTTGCCGTGGACCTGGATCCGCAGGGAAATACCACCAGCGGGCTGGGGCGCACGGTCAATGCGCATAATTCTGTTTACGATGCCCTGATGGGGCGGGAGAAGCTGTCCAACTGCATTCAGAGCACGGGCACGAAGAAGCTGAAGCTGATCGGTTCCGATATCCGCCTGGCCGGGGCGGAGGTGGAGCTCGTCAGCGTGGAGAACCGGGAGTATTATCTGAAAAACCTGATCAGCCCGCTGCGGGCGGACTATGACTACATCATCGTGGACTGCCCGCCGAGCCTGAGCCTGCTGACGCTGAACGCGCTGGCCGCGGCGGACTCGGTGCTGATTCCGATCCAGTGCGAGTACTACGCGCTGGAGGGGGTCACCAGCCTGATGAACACCGTCAACCGGGTGAAAAAGACCATCAACCCCCGGCTGGAGATCGAGGGCATCCTGCTGACGATGCTGGACGGCCGGACCAACCTGGGCCTGCAGGTGGTGGACCAGGTGAAAAAGCATTTCAGGAAAGAGGTGTTCGGCACGGTGATCCCCCGGAACGTACGCCTGGGCGAGGCGCCCAGCCACGGGGAACCCATCAGCGTGTACGATCCGAAGAGCACCGGCGCGGTCGCCTACCAGGCCCTGGCCAAGGAAGTGCTGAAGCGCAACAAAGGAAAGAAATAAGCGGGAGACTGTTTGAAATGGCAAAGAAGACGCACGGACTGGGACGCGGGCTGGATTCCCTGTTCGCGGATGTGGAGGAAACGGGGGACAGCATCCTGGAAATCTCCGTGGGAGAGCTGGACCCGAACCCGGATCAGCCCAGGCGCACGTTTAACGAAGAAAGCATCGCCCAGCTGGCGGACAGCATCCGGGAGCAGGGCATTCTGCAGCCGCTGCTGGTGGTCGTGACCGGCGGAGGCAGATACCGCATTATCGCCGGGGAGCGCCGCTACCGGGCGGCTCGGGCGGCCGGGCTGGAGACGGTGCCCTGCATCGTGAAGGATATCGACGTGATCCACCAGATGGAGGTGGCGCTGATCGAAAACCTGCAGCGGGAAGACCTGAACCCGCTGGAAGCGGCCCGGGGCGTGCGCGCGCTGATGGATCAGTGCGGCTATACCCAGGAGAAGGTGGGCCAGCGGCTGGGCAAGAGCCGGCCGGCGGTGGCCAATCTGCTGCGGCTGCTGAATCTGCCGGACGAAGTGACGGAGATGGTGCGGGACGGGCTCCTGACCCAGGGGCACGCGCGGGCGCTGGGCGGCATCGAGAACCCGGAGGAGCAGATCCGGCTGGCCCGGAAAGCGGCGGAGGAGGGGCTCAACGTGCGCCAGCTGGAGAAGCTGGTGGCGGAAGCCCGGGAGAAGAAAGGAAAGCCGGCGAAGCCCGCGGCGGTGAAACGGCTGCCGGCGGAGCTGGAGGAGCTGCAGGAGCGGCTGCGGGAGCAGACCGGGATGCGCAGCGTATTGACCGGGAACGTCAACCGGGGCAA
Source organism: uncultured Clostridia bacterium (assembly GCA_946413245.1). Taxonomy (GTDB): domain Bacteria; phylum Bacillota; class Clostridia; order Christensenellales; family Aristaeellaceae; genus Aristaeella. The sequence goes on along the minus strand of CAMKJS010000028.1, from coordinate 7,186 downwards.
AATCACGCTGCACTACAGCACCCGGGAGGAGCTGGAGCGGCTGAATGACCTCCTGACCCAGGGAGGACTGTCATGAGCAGAGAAGCGCTGCCCGCGGAGCCCTACTGGGACGGCCCCCTGTCCCATCCCTTTTACAGCAAGGTGGTCAAGCGGGCGCTGGATTTCCTGCTGGCGCTGATTCTGCTGATTCCGGGGCTGGTGCTGATGCTCCCCCTGGCGGTGTGGGTGAAGCTGGATTCGAAGGGGCCGGTGTTTTACCGGGCGGTACGGGGCGGATACCATAATCAGCCCTTCCGGATTTTCAAGTTCCGCAGCATGGTGGTGGACGCGGACAAGACCGGCGGCACCACCGCCAAGAACGACGCGCGGGTGACCCGGGCCGGAAAGGTTATGCGGCGGCTGAAGCTGGACGAGATCCCCCAGCTGTTCAATATTCTCCGGGGAGACATGAGCTTCGTGGGCCCGCGGCCGGAGCTGCTGCTGTATACGGAACGGTATACGGAGGAGGAGCAGTGCATCATGTGGGTCCGGCCGGGCGTGACGGACCGGAGCAGCATCGTGTTCATCGCCCAGGACGAGATCATCGGCGAACAGGATCCGGTGGAAGCCTTTGAGCGGCTGGTGCTGCCGGAAAAGAACCGGCTGCGGGTGGAATACGCCCGGAGTCAGAGCTTCAGCCTGGACTGCCGCCTGATGCTGGAAACCCTGAAGGGCGTGTTCGGCAAGGCGGAAGACATGGCGCGCGAAAAGAAGAACGAGAACAGGTAAGGACGGAAACGGGATGGAAGGGTACGAGGCGCTGGTACACAGCGGATTTGAGGGACAGCCGGACGTACGGGATCCCCGGGTGCTGGCGTGGCTGATCCGCCGGAACGGGCTGGAAATGGCACGGCTGAGCCACGGCAGCCATATCGGCAGCGTGTTCAGCGTGGCGGAAATCATCGCCGTGCTGTATGCCCGCGTGCTGAACGTGGATCCCCGGAATCCCCGGAAGCCGGACCGGGACCGCCTGATCCTGAGCAAGGGTCATGCGGGCAGCGCGGTATACGCCGCGCTGGCGGAAACCGGCTTTTTCCCCGTGGAGCAGCTGAAGACGCATTACGCCAACGGCTCGATCCTGAGCGGCCACGTGAGCCACAAGGGAGTACCCGGGGTGGAGGTTTCCACCGGTGCGCTTGGCCACGGCCTGGGGATCGGCGCGGGAATGGCCCTGGGCGCGAAGATGGACGGCGCGACCTGGCGGACCTGGGTGGTGCTGGGAGACGGGGAATGCGACGAAGGCTCCGTATGGGAGGCAGCCCTGCAGGCGGCCCAGTACGGGCTGGACAGGCTGATTGCCGTCGTGGATTACAACCATATGCAGAGCCTGACCACCGTGGAAAAGACGCTGCGGCTGGAACCCTTCGAGCAGAAATGGAAGGATTTCGGCTGGCACACGGAGAGCGTGGACGGCCATGACACCGCGGCGCTGGAGGCGGCCTTCGGCCGGGCGAAGGAGCGGGCCGGCAGCGGCCGGCCCAGCGTGATTCTCGCCCACACGGTGAAGGGTCGGGGCGTTTCCTTTATGGAGAACGACATCCTGTGGCATTATCGCACGCCGCAGGGAGAAGAATACGAAGCAGCGCTGAAGGAACTGGAGGCACAACGGCCGTGAGGGACGCGTTTGTCAGAATCCTGCTGGAGGAAATGGCCGGGAACGATCGGATCGTCCTGATTACGGGCGATCTGGGCTTTGGCGTGCTACGGCCGGTGCGGGAGCGCTATCCGGACCGGCTGATCAACGCCGGCATCGCGGAACAGAGCATGGTGAGCCTGGCCGCGGGCCTGTCCATGACCGGGCGGACCGTGCTGGTATACTCCATCGGGAATTTTCCCACGCTGCGGCCGCTGGAGCAGATCCGGAACGACTGCGCCTACCATGAAGCGGACGTAAAGATCGTATGCGTGGGCGGCGGCTTCGTATACGGCAGTCTGGGCATGAGCCATCATGCCACCGAGGATATGGCTGTGATGCGGGCGATCCCCGGGATGACGTGCTTCGCGCCGGGGGATCCGGCGGAAACCATGGCGGTAACCCGGGCCATGCTGCACACGCCCGGTCCCTGCTATCTGCGGCTTGGCCGCGGGAACGAGCCGGCGGTACACGACGCGGTTCCGGCGGACTGGGCGGTGCCACAGGCGCTGACGCTGCGGTCGGGGACGGATACGGCGCTGCTGAGCACCGGCGGTATTCTGACGCAGACGGTGCCGGCGGCGGAGCTGCTGGCGGAGCGCGGGATTTCGGCTGAGGTGGTCAGCTTCCCCTGCTTCAAGCCGCTGGATATGGAGAAAATCCGGGAGCTGGCGCATCGCTTCCCCCTGCTGGTGACCGTGGAGGAGCACACGGTGGTGGGGGGCTTCGGCGGCGCGGTGTGCGAAGCGCTGGCGGGGGAAGGGTTCCCCTGCAGGATCCGGCGGATCGGGCTGGAGGACTGCTTTACCACCGTGGTGGGAAACCAGCAGTATCTGCGGGAAATATACGGGATGGACGCCGCGTCCATCGCGAACCGGACGGAGGCCTGGCTGCATGAGTAAAGCGCTGACTCTGGCGGAAATACACGAGGAGCTGCTGTGCCAGCTTCGGGATATCGTGGCGATCTGTGAACGCCACGATATTCAGTATAACCTGATGTGCGGGACGCTGCTGGGCAGCGTGCGGCACCGGGGATTCATCCCCTGGGACGACGACGTGGACCTGCTGATGACCCGGGGGGAATTTACCCGGTTCCGGCAGGTGTATCCGAAGGAATGCGACGAGCGCTTCGAGCTGACGTATCTGGATACCTGGACGCCCCGGATCATGAACCGGGATCCGTCCAAGGCCGCCGCGTTCACGGATATTTTTATTCTGGATCCGCTGCCGCCGGAAGGCTGGCAAAGAAAGCTGCACCTGCTGCATCTGCATCTGCTGCAGGGCATGATGAAGAAAAACGTGGACTACAGCCGCTTCGGGCTGAAGAACCGGATTCTGCTGCGGGTGACGCACTGGATGGGCCTGCCCTTCTCCTATTCCTGGAAGGCGAAGCGGTATGAGAAGGTTTCCACCCGGGTGAAGAGTGGGAACGATTTGCACATGAGCAACGGCGCTTTCGAGCTGATGACCCACGTGTGGCATCCGGAGCAGTTCGAGAAGAAGATCAAAGGTCCTTTCGAGGATCTGGAGTGCCTGATTCCGGAGAAATATGACGAGGTGCTGACGGTGCTCTTCGGGCCGGATTACATGACGCCGCCCCCGAAGGAGGAGCAGGTGGCCAAACACCTGGATCTGTAATCCGGAGAGTGAAGAGTGGAGAGTTGAGAGTGAGAGAAGCGTCAGTACGGTGTACTGTCCGGCATAAACCGGAAGCAACTTGAGTGAACGCGATGGAGAGAGAAGCGTGGAGCGTGAAATGTTTTTTTGCCCCCTGTATTCCGGATCCAGCGGGAACGTACTGTTCTGCCAGTACGGCGGGACGCGGCTGCTGGTGGACGCGGGAAAATCGGGGAGCTGCATCGAGGAAGCGCTGAAGGACATCGGCGTGAAGATCCGGAGCATCAGCGGGGTGCTGATTACCCACGAGCACAGCGACCATATCGCCGGCGCGGGGGTCATGGCCCGGAAATACGGATTGCCTGTGTACGCCACGCCGGGCACCTGGCGCGCCATGGAGAGTAAGATCGGAAAGATTCCGCCCGGCCTGCGGCGGGAGATCGGGGCAGGGCAGGATTTCTACCTGGGGGAGCTGGGTATTTCCTCCTTCCGGATCCCGCACGACGCGGAGGAACCGGTCGGATTCCGGCTGTGGGGCGGAAACGTGAGCGTGTCCACCGCCACGGACCTGGGACATTTTTCCGACGACGTGTTCGCACAGATCGCCGGCAGCGATCTGGTGCTGCTGGAAAGCAACCACGACCCGGACATGCTCCGGGCGAATCCCCACTACAACAGTCAGCTGAAGAAGCGCATTCTGGGGGATTACGGGCATCTGAGCAACGAGGCCTGCTCGCAGGCGCTGCTCCGGCTGATCGCCGCGGGAACGAGGGGTGTGATTCTGGGGCACCTGAGCGGGGAGAACAACACGCCGGGGCTGGCCATGCGCGTTTCTTCCGCGGCCCTGCGGCAGGAGGGCATCGAGCCGGACCGGGACGTGAACCTGCAGGTGGCCCTGCGGGACCGGGTCGGCGCGGTATACAGTTTGTGTGAAAAGGGGTAAACGATGATTATTCTGTCTCTGCAGGGGATTAAAAAGAGCTTCGGCGCGCATGAGGTGCTGAAGGGGGTTTCTTTTGCCCTGCAGAACGGAGAACGCCTGGGCATGGTGGGTGTGAACGGCAGCGGCAAGAGCACCCTGATGAAGATCATCGCCGGGGAGGAAACCGCGGACGCGGGCACCGTCGCCCTGCAGAAGGGGCTGCGCATCGGATATCTGGCCCAGCAGGGAGAGCTGAGCGGAGAGGAAACCGTGCAGGAGGCGCTGGAAAGCGTGTTCGCCCCGATGGTGGCGCTGGAGGAGGAGCTGCGGACGCTGGAAGCGCAGATGGCCGGGACTGCCGGGGATCCGGAAGCCCTGCGCCGGCTGGGCAGCCGCTACGACGCGCTGACCCGGGCCTTTGAGGAAGGAAACGGGTACGGCTGGCGCTCCGCTGTGCAGGGAGTTCTGGCGGGACTGAAGCTGCGGGACGCCCGGGACATGAAGACAGCACTGCTTTCCGGCGGAGAGAGAACCAGGCTCTGCCTGGGCAGGATGCTGCTGTCGGAGCCGGATCTGCTGCTGCTGGACGAACCCACCAACCATCTGGATCTGAAGAGCATCTCCTGGCTGGAAGAGTACCTGAAAAACTACAAAGGCGCGGTGATGGTGATCAGCCACGACCGGTATTTCCTGGACCGGGTATGCGGCCGGATGGGCGAACTGATTCTCGGCGTCCTGGAGACCTATGACGGAAACTATACGGAATACCTGGCCAAACGGGCCCAGGTGTACGAGGCCCGGATGAAAGCATGGGAATCCCAGCAGAAGGAGATCGCCCGGCAGGAGGCCATCATCGCCATGTACAGGCGGTTTAACCGGGAAAAGAGCATCCGGCTGGCGGAAAGCCGGGAAAAGCGGCTGGAGAAAATCGAGCGGCTGGACAAACCGCAGGAGGAATCCGCCGTGCGCTTCCGCTTCGAAACCCGCCGCCGCACCGGGGAGGACGTGCTGATTGCCGAGGGGCTGACGAAGGGCTACGGAGAACGGGTGCTGTTCCGGGATCTGAAGCTCCACGTGCGCGCAGGGGACCGGATCGCGCTGATCGGGGACAACGGCACCGGTAAGTCCACGTTGTTCAAATGCCTTCGGGGTGAGGAAAAACCGGAGGCGGGCAGTATCCGCTGGGGCGCCGGCGTGGATATCGGCTATTACGACCAGCACCAGGCAGGTCTTCATGAAGGCAAGAGCGTGCTGGACGAGGTGTGGGACCGGTTCCCGCGGATGGAACAGTACGAGGTGCGCGGCGCGCTGGGCCTGTTCCTGTTCACGGGGGACGAGGTGTTCGAGCCGGTTTCCACCCTGAGCGGCGGGGAAAAGGGCCGGGTGGCCCTGACGGAGCTGATGCTGCGAAAGGACAACGTGCTGCTGCTGGACGAGCCCACCAACCATCTGGATATGGACAGCCGGGAAGTGCTGGAGAACGCTTTGGCGGACTTTGAAGGCACGATTATCGCCATCAGCCACGACCGGTATTTCATTAACCGGTTCGCGCAGAAGGTGTGGGCCCTGGAGGACGACGGTCTGCGGGAATACCTGGGGAACTATGACGACTATGCCGCCAAAGTCCGCCGGGAACAGGAGCCGGAAACGGAATACACGGGCATGACCCGGACTGCGGCGGACAAGGAAAAGAAGAAAAGCCGGGAGGAGCAGCGCCGCCTGAAGGAGCAGAAGGAGCGGATGAAAGCCCTGGAAGCGGAGATCGGGCGGGCAGAGGGAGAGGCCGCGGCAATGGAGGAAACCCTGGCCCTGCCGGAAACCTGGCGGGATCCGGAGAAGGCGGCCGCGCTGAACCGGGAATACCAGGCGCTGAAGCAGCGGATCGACACGCTGTACGACCGGATGGCCGAAGCCGAGGAAGAAGCCGAGTAAAAAAGCCGTGTATCGAAAAGATCCTTGACGGATAAGGGTTTCTTTGATAAAATTTCCGTTAAATATTTCTGAAGGAGGTCGCTCATATGCTGCAGAACAGAATCAGGGAAGGCCTTACGTTTGACGATGTGCTGCTGGTTCCGGCGAAAAGCGAGGTCCTGCCCCGGGATGTGGATCTGTCTATTCAGCTGACGAAGAAAATCCGGCTGAACATTCCGCTGCTTTCCGCTGCCATGGATACGGTTACCGACAGCCGGATGGCCATCGCGATGGCCCGGGAGGGCGGACTCGGCATCATCCATAAGAACATGAGCATTGAGGAACAGGCGGCCCAGGTGGATAAGGTGAAGCGCAGCGAGCACGGCGTGATTACCGACCCCTTCTACCTCAGCCCCGAAAACCTGATCAGCGACGCGGAGGAACTGATGAGCCGCTACCGCATCAGCGGCGTGCCGGTGACCCGGGACGGGAAGCTGGTGGGGATCCTGACGAACCGTGACCTCCGGTTTGAAACCGATTACAGCAAGCCCATCGGCGAGGTGATGACCAGCAAGAACCTGATCACCGCCCCTGAGGGAACCACGCTGGAAGAAGCGAAGATGATTCTGGCGGCCCACCGGATCGAGAAGCTGCCCATTGTGGACAAGGACGGGTACCTGCGCGGGCTGATTACCATCAAGGATATCGAAAAGACCCAGAAATACCCCAACAGCGCCAAGGACGAAAACGGCAGGCTGCTGTGCGGCGCGGCGGTGGGCGTCACCGCGGACGTGTTTGACCGGATTGACGCGCTGCGGGATGCGAAGGTGGACGTGATCATTATCGATACGGCCCACGGCCACAGCGCCGGGGTGCTGCGCCAGGTGGAAGCCATCCGCGGCAAATATCCGGATATCACGCTGTTCGCGGGGAACGTGGCGACGGCCGCGGCGACGCGGGATCTGATCCAGGCCGGCGTGGACTGCGTAAAGGTCGGCATCGGCCCCGGTTCCATCTGCACCACCCGTGTGGTGGCCGGCATCGGCGTGCCCCAGATCACCGCG
>CAMKJS010000027.1 GCA_946413245.1 uncultured Clostridia bacterium | reverse complement strand
GAAGTCGTCCCAGTCCCGGATGGTTTTCTGGAACGAGAACTCGTATTCATTGGAGAGGGACCACCAAACATGGTGATAGGCTGCCAGGCGGCGCACCGCGTAGTCCAGATAGTCCAGATTATCCGCCTGCTCCATACGGGAAAAGCCCCAGCGGTCATAGGGATGGAAAAGAATGAGGTCCGCCTCTACGCCGAGCTTCTCCATCTCCCGCAGGCACGTATCAAGCTTGGCCCAATAACGCTGGTCCGGGCGATGCACGTCCCAGGAGCCGTCCTCCCGGCGTTCAAAGGGATAGACGTCGGGATCGTTGGCGTTGTACATCATGCTCTTGGGGAAGATACACATGCGCATCTTGTTGAAAGGCGCGGTCTTCAGGGTCTCCAGGGTCTCTTCCAGGATGTCCGGCGTCTGATGGATCCAGGCATAGCAGGTGGTTCCCATGGGGATATAGCGCTCGCCGTCCTCATAGCGGAAGTGGCAGCCCTCGGTGCGCACAGGGCCGTGGCATTTTGCCGGCGTACAGACAAAGCGGCCTTCCGTTTCGGCCTCGCCCCAGGTGATCCGGTACTGCCATTCGCCTTCGGCGGTGGGCATAAAACGGATTTCACCCAGATCGCTGTTTTCCGCAAAACCCCTTATGGTATAGCACTCATCTCCATGGGTAAAGAAACCCTTTGGCTCCTCCTCCGTCTGGGTGGTTCGTGCCAGCTGCAGCGTCCAAATTTCATAGCGCGGAATCATTTGCATGGTTTTCTCCTCCTTTGACAGTCAGCCGATTACCTGTTCTGAATAGACCATGGAAGCCCGCCCCCGGCTGGCGATCCAGACCGGCCTGTATTCCCGCTGCATCATGGGCGGAGCCTCCTGGGGCCGGGCGTGACCCGTCAGGATGTCCTCACACAGATCCGCCATGTCCCGAACCAGTTCCGGGCAGACCGGGTTGTCTCCTGACGGATGCATATAACGCTGTTCGCTGTGGCCCGTAAGCACCGCGGTGTCCGCCGGCAGGCTCTCAAAGAAAGCACTGAAGCGCAGCAGTTTCTCCCGGTAGCGGCTCAGGGGGGCACAGCCCACCAGCTGCATCCAGACCCCCATGCCGGAGCCCAGCGCGTCGCCGGTGAAAAGCAGGTGCCGGCTGCTCTCATAGAAGGCCATGGAGCCCAGGGAATGCCCGGGCAAAGCGATGCAGCGCACCCTCAGCCCGCCTGCCTCCACCGTCTGGCCGTCCGTCAGCGGGAGGAAGTGTTCCGGAGCCGGCGCACTGACATCGCCAAAGCGGGCAAAATGCGCAGGCAGCAGCGGCAGATCCTCCGGGCTGAGATATACCTTCCCGAATTCCGCCGCATGGCGCACGTGGTCGCAGTGGCCGTGGGTGACCATCACGGTGACGGGCAGATCGGTCAGGGTACGGAGATAGGGCTGCAGCGGCTCTTCCGCCATGCCGGTATCCACCAGCAGGGCCCCTGTCTCCCCCAGCACCAGGTAAAAGGAGGAGTGGAGTCCGTCGCTCAGTTCAAACACGCCGGGGGCCAGCTCTTTGCTCGTATACATCCGGAATTCCTTTCTGGGCACAGGGATTGGATAAGATAAGGGAGGGTGATCCTGCGGATCACCCTCCCGGTGTGTTTCCATGTGGGATTGGTTGCCGCATGGTTGGGATGGCAGGCACAGATTACTTGGCGTTCATTTCGTCGAGGACCGGCTGCACCATGGCCATCTTGTCCGCGCACCAGGCTTCCCAGTTGGCACGGAGGTCGCCTTCCTTCACGATCAGGTTGGCGTAGTCATCCACATAAGCGGCCTGAATGGCGCCCAGACGGGTCTTGGCGTCCGAGGCATGGAAGAAGTAGTTGAAGTCAATCTCGCCCAGGCTGTCCTTGATGAGGGAGCCCTTCTCCTCATACTGTTCCTTCTGCTTCGCGGTTGCCTTGGCCAGATAGGAGGGATTCACGATGGAGAAGTCGTCGGCACGGGAAGCCAGGGTGCAGAAGAAGCGGTTGGAGGGATACAGGTCGCTGGTGTTGTACTCATGCAGCATGGTGTAGGTGCCGTCCTCGGCCTTTTCGAAGTCGGTGCCCTTGATTCCCAGGAAGATCAGGTCCTGTCCTTCGGGGGTCAGGGAGTACTCGATGACGTCCATGATGCGGGCAAATTTGGCTTCGTCGATGTCCGGATTGAAGACCAGGGCACCGAAGTAGTTGGTGGCTTCAGCGGAATGATACACGCCCTCGTCGTCGGTCACAAAGAAGGAGCACAGGCTCTCATCGGGATTCAGGCCGGAGGAGATCTGCTCGTTGGTGAAGAGGATGTAGTTCGCGGCCAGACCGCCGGCATAGAACATGGCGGAGGAATGCGCGATGGTCATCAGGTCCTCGTCCTCGCCCTGGTTCATGGTGTAGAACTCCGGCGCGATCAGGCCTTCCTTCCACATATCCCGTACAAACTTGAGGGCCTCGTAGGTCTGCTCATCGGCGGGGCCCCAGTGGTACTGGCCGTCGGCGCCCTTGTAGATGTCATAGTTGGAGGAAACATGCTCGTAGCAGGAGTACACCAGGCCCTGGATCAGCATGCTCGTATAGGAGGTGAAGGGGTAGAAGTTCTCCACGCCGGCGGGGTTGGCTTCCTTCAGCTTGCGGCAGATGTCCACCAGCTCGGACTTGGTGTAGTGAGTCTTCACGGGCTCGCCGGTAACCTGCTCGATCCAGTCCTTGCGGGCATACACCTGCAGGTGGGTGGGCATGCGGTCGACGGGCTTGTTGTTGAAGTAGATGGCCACCGGGAAGCAGAAGATATCGCCGTTTTCGTCTTCGAGCACGCCGCTCAGGCCGGTCTTCTCATACACTGCGGCAGCGCCGGGCCAGCGGGTCTTCCAGTCAGAGGGCAGCTTGTAGAACAGCTCCTGCTCCACATACTTATTGTAGTCAGTATAGTTGAAGAACCAGTTGGTCGCGTCCGGCAGGGTCATGCCGTTGATATAAAGGTTGACGTTGGTGGTCCAGTTTCCCCAGGTCAGGGGACGGATGTCGAAATCCACATTGAACTTCTCGGCAATGGTCTTGTAGATGGCGTCCTGGGTGTAGTCGGTGCCCTCATCCTGTTCGATGACGGAAGTCCAGGAGATGGTCATGTGGTCGTCAGCCAGGGCCGGGACGGCCGCCAGGGATGCCAGCATGGTGACCAGCAGCAGCACGGACAGCAGTTTCTTCATGATGAAATCCTCCTTAAATTATTACTCAAGCGTCCGGAGGGACGCGAAAGTACAGGGAAAAAGGGCAAACGGGCTCAGGCCTTGATGGCTCCCACCATGATGCCCTTGGCAAAATGCTTCTGCAGGAAGGGATAGACACACATGATGGGCAGCATGGTCATGATAACAGCGCACATCTTGACACCCATGGTGAAGGCGGCAGCCGTGGACACCGCGCCGGACGAGGCCGCAGCGCCCTGCATCTCGGAGTTGATCACGATGTTGCGCAGTACAAGCTGCAGTGTGAACTTGGTCGGGGTGGTCAGGAAGATCATGGAGTTGTACCACTCGTTCCAGCGGTCTACAGCGTAGAACAGCACGATGGTCGCCAGGATCGGCTTAGACAGCGGCATCACGATCCGGAACAGGATGGTCCATTCGTTGGCACCGTCCAGGTGGGCGCTCTCAATAAGGCTCTCGGGCAGGGATTCGATGAAGTTCTTGGTGATGATCATATAGAAGGTGTTCAGGCCTCCTGCGAATACCACCGACCAAAGGTTGTCCAGCAGCTTGAGTTCCTTCATCAGGAGGTACAGGGGGACGATCCCGCCATTGAAGATCATGGTGATCAGCACCAGCACGAACACCAGCTTGCGGCCCGGCCAGCCCTTGCGGGAGAGGCCGTAGGCCATGCAGAAGGTGAGCAGCACGTTGAGGGGCAGGCCCAGGGCCACGATCTGGAGTGTGGAGGAGTAACCGGTCCACAGGAGCTTGTTCTGGAACAGGCGGGTATAGGAATCAAAGTCCGGCTTGGTCGGGAAAAGCATCAGTCCTCCCGCCTTAAGATATTCCGCCTGGCCTGTGATCGAGACGATCACGACATTGTAGAAGGGGACGGCGATCATCAGCGCGAAGAGGGTCAGCACAATCGTTGCGATGATTTCCAGGGGGTCCTTGCGGCGCGCCAGCTTGGTCGTGCCGGGCTTTTTCATCGACAGGGTGGTCATCTTCGTTTCTCCTTTCCGTAGGTCATTCCGTCCTCAGGCGAAGAGTCCGGAGCCGCCCATCAGCTTGGCACCGCGGTCCGCCAGCAGGAGCAGAACCATGTTGACCACGGAACGCATGAGGGAGATGGCCGTGGACAGACCGTAGTCCGGCGCGGACTGGAAGGTGATGCGGTAGATGTACATATCCAGGATCTCCGCCACGTTCTTGGTGGCGGAATTGGAGAGGTTGAAGATCTGGTCGAAGCCGGCGCTCATCAGGTTGCCGGTGGCCAGGATGAACATCACGACGATGGTGGGCATCAGGTTCGGGAAGGTGATGCGGACCAGCTTCTGAAAATGGTTGGCGCCGTCGATCTCCGCCGCCTCATACTGGTCCTGATCAATGCCGGAGATGGCCGCGAGATATACGATCATGGACCATCCGGAGCTCTTCCAGATGTCCGTGATGTACAGCATGGGCTGGAACAGCTGCTCGGAGCCCAGGAAGTTGACCTCGCTCAGGCCGATGGCCCGAAGCAGCGAGTTGACCAGGCCGTCCATCGCCAGCACGTTCGTCAGGATCGACGATACAATAACCCAGCTCAGGAAGTTCGGGAAGGTCATGATGGTCTGCAGCGTGCTCTTGTAACGCTTCGCCTTCATCTCATTGAGCAGCAGGGCCAGAATGATCGGAACCGGGAAAACGAACACCAGGCGCAGCAGGTTGATGGAGAGAGTGCGCCAGATGGAACGCATGAAGTCCTGATCGATGAAGACATTCTCGAAATTCGTCAGGCCGATCCACGGACTTCCCATCACACCGCGGCGGGGCATGTATTTCTTGAAAGCCAAGGTCAGGCCGATCATGGGGCGGTAGGCAAAAATCGCATACCAAAGGATGGGCAGCAGGATGATGATGTAAATCTGCCAGTGCGCCCTGAAGGCATTCATAGTGCGCTTGCCCCAGCTGTCCCTGTAGGGTCTGGGTGTACGCTTCGCCGTGGTCGTCATGCTGCGGGTCACTCCTCTCGTGTACCTCGGGAATGAATCGGCGGGATATGTGCGAACAGGATCCGATGGCATAACTTTACTATAATTTTATCTGCATGTCAATATAAATTTTGTGATTTTAAAACTAAATTTCACTAAATTATTCGAGATCCCGCACACTCTGCCGTTCAATCAGGTCGGTGCACAGGTGTACGTTCATCACGGGACGCTTCGGATCCGCAATGGTCATCCGTAGAATATCGACAGCCACGCCGCCCATCTGTTCCTTGTATACATGCACCGTAGTCAGGGCGGGAGAGGCTACCGCGCTGATCGGGATATCGTCAAAGCCCACCACCGAAACATCCTGCGGCACCCGGTAGCCCTTGTCCTTCAGCGCCCGGATGCAGGAGATGGCAATCAGATCGTTGTCCGCGAAGAAGGCGGTTGGCACCTCGGGGTTGGTCTCCAGCCAGGCCAGCATATCACTGTAGGCCGTCTCCTGGGTGGAGCCCACATTCACCGTGATGGTTTCGCAGTCCCCCGCTTCAGCGCACGCTGCCTGGAACCCCTGTTCCCGTTCAATAAAATTGCCGATCACCACGGAGGAACGCAGGTGCCCCAGCTTGCGATGTCCGTGCCGCAGCAGGCACTGGGTCGCCTCATAGGCCCCCTGGTTATTGCTGATCACCACGCTCGGGAAGCGGTGGGACCGGAAATGCGCGTCCAGGATAACCACGGGCTTTCCCAGGGAATAGAAGGGATGAAGGTCCTTCTCATCCGACATCTCCGTGGCGATCAGCACCACGCCGGCAGAATCGCTCTCCCGGAGGGCGTCGACGGCCGTTGTATCCGAACCGTACATATAGGAAATGCGGACCGAATATCCCGCCGAAGAGGCCATGGAGAAAATGCCCTCCATCAGGGCTGCAAAGAACGGGGTGTCCCCGAAAACCATGCCGTGCTTCTTGCAGCAGAGCACGTCGATCGTATTGGACGCCGGCGTCTTGCGGGCCGTGTGGCGGACGTTCATTTCCCGGGCCGCGGCGAGGATCCGCTGACGGGTCTCCTCGCTGATGCCGGGATTGCCGTTGAAGGCCAGGGATACCGCCGAGGGGGAAACGCCGAGGGCTTTCGCCAGTTCTTTGGATGTCATGAGGTCATCACCTCGCTTTTCCAGTTATCGTGATTTCATTGTAGCATATAATTTAGCAAATTTCAATTAAAATTTATCTGCCATTTATCTGAGCAATTTCTACCTTCGCTGTAAAACAGAATTACAGCGCGTGATCATTTTATCCCGGTTTTCGCCCGCAAATTCCAAAACAGAGCCTTGACAAGCTTCTTTTCCTGTGCTATTTTTTAGGCGGAACTCCTAAACTCAGTGCTAAATTTAGTAAAAGTGCCCGGAAGCCCCTGCTTCCCAACCATGAAAGGAGCAATTGCCATGGCCGCCACCATCAAACTTGGTTTTGCCCCCACCCGCCGCGCGATCTTTTCCGCGCCGGCTGCCGTCGAATACCGCAAGCTGACGGCACAGCGTCTGCGCGAACTCGGCATTGATTTTGTCGACATCGACGACATCAACGAGGAAGGCCTGCTCTACGATGACGCGGGCATGTACAGCATCGCGGAGAAATTCAAAAAAGAAAAGGTGGATGGCCTCTTCCTGCCCCATGCCAATTTCGGCACGGAATACGAATGCGCCCGCCTCGCCAAGGAGCTGAATGTGCCCGTGCTGCTCTGGGGTCCCCGGGACGAGCGGCCCGACGAGAGGGGCATGCGCCTGCGGGACAGCCAGTGCGGCCTGTTTGCCACCGGCAAGGTGCTGCGCCGGTTTAAAATCCCCTTTACCTATATGAACAACTGCAACCTGACCGATCCTGAGTTCGAGCGCGGCCTGCGCGACTTTATCGCCGTCTGCAATGTCGTGAAGGTTTTCCGCCACACCCGCATCCTGCAGATCGGCCCGCGCCCCTTCGACTTCTGGTCCACTATGTGCAACGAGGGCGAGCTGCTGGAGAAGTTCAACATTCAGCTGGCGCCCATCCCGCTGCCGGAGCTCTACGCCGAAATGAAAAAATGGCGCGTGGAAAAGACCGAGGTGGAAAAGGTGGTGGCCTACTGCCACGAGAACATGACCTGTAATATAGAGGAAAACTATCTGCACAGCGTCGCCGAGCTCAAGGTCGCCATGAAGGCGCTGGCGGAGAAGTACGGCTGCAACGCCGTCGCCATCCAGTGCTGGAATGCCCTGCAGGACGAAATTCATATCATGCCCTGCGCCGCCAACGCCCTGCTGAATGAAGAGGGGATCCCGGTGGTTTGCGAGACCGACATCCACGGCGCCATCTCCCAGCTGATCGCCGAGGCCGCCGGTATGAACGAGCGCCGCGTGATGTTCTCCGACTGGACGGTGCGGCACCCCGACAACGACAACGGCGAGCTCCTGCAGCACTGCGGGCCCTGGCCCATCTCCGTAGCGAAGGAAAAGCCGACGATCTGCGTGCCGGTGGCCTTCCCCCAGAACGGCGCGGTTTCCGCCGAGGCCAAACACGGTCCCATGAGCCTGGTCCGCTTCGACGGCGACGACGGGGAATACAGCATCCTGCTGGGCCATGCCCGCGGCATTGACGGCCCCTGGACCCGCGGCACCTATGTGTGGGTCGAGGTCAGCAACCTCAAGCGCCTCGAAGCCAAGGTCGTCGAAGGCCCGTATATCCACCACGTGGCCGCCATCCATGGCGATGTGGTCCCGGTGGTCTATGAGGCCTGCAAGTATATCGGCGTGAAGCCGGATCTCTATGATCCCATTGAGGATAAGGTGCAGGCCTACCTCCATGGCGAAGACGTGGTGTTTGACGAGGTGTGAAGATGAACGCATTGGCATTGAAAGCCTATGAACTCCGGCAGGACGTGCTGGACATCATCGTATCCGGCGGCGGCGGACATATCGGCGGGGATATGAGCAGCATGGAGATCATGCTGACCCTGTACAGCCGGATGAATGTAGACCCGCGGAATCCGAAGGATCCGGACCGCGACCGTTTTGTTCTCTCCAAGGGCCACTGTGTCGAAACCCTTTACGCCGTGCTGGCCTATAAGGGATTCCTGGATATCCGGGAAGTCAAGGCCCGGTTCTCGAAGTTCGGCAGCGAATACATCGGGCATCCGCACAACACCCTGCCCGGCATCGAGATGAACAGCGGCTCCCTGGGCCACGGCCTCAGCGTGTGCGTGGGCATGGCGCTGGCAGGGCACATGGACGGGCGGAATTACCGCGTGTATACCCTCATGGGCGACGGCGAACTGGCGGAAGGCTCCATCTGGGAAGCCCTGATGGCCGCCGGCCACTATCGGCTGGACAATCTCTGCGCCGTCGTAGACCGCAATCATCTTCAGATCTCCGGCAACACTGAAGACGTGATGGGCCACCACGATCTGCACGCCCGGTTTGCCGCCTTCGACTGGCACGTCATCGACGTGGCGGACGGCAATGACGTGGATCAGCTGAACGCGGCCTTCGACGAGGCGGAGCGCACCAGGGGAAAGCCCACCATCATCATCGCCAATACCGTGAAGGGCAAGGGCAGCGCCCTGATGGAAAACAAGGCATCCTGGCATCATCATCTGCCCAATGCCGAGGAATACGCCGCGATCAGCAGGGAACTGAAGGAACGGAAG
Source organism: uncultured Clostridia bacterium (assembly GCA_946413245.1). Taxonomy (GTDB): domain Bacteria; phylum Bacillota; class Clostridia; order Christensenellales; family Aristaeellaceae; genus Aristaeella. Next base: position 27,583 of record CAMKJS010000027.1, on the reverse strand, counting down.
GAGGCGCTTGAGCATGAATAAGATCGCCAACCGCGCCGTCATGTGTGAAGTGCTCAAGGAAGCCGCCGCCCGGGACCGGGACGTGGTCGTCCTGTGCAGCGACAGCCGCGGAAGCGCTTCGCTGACCTCCTTCGCGGACACCTATCCGGAGCAGTTCGTGGAGACCGGCATCGCCGAACAGGACCTGGTGGGCATCGCCGCCGGCCTGGCCTCCTGCGGGAAGAAGGCCTTTGCGGTTTCCCCCGCTTCCTTCCTCTCCACCCGCAGCTATGAGCAGTGCAAGGTCGACTGCGCCTACTCCGGCACCAATGTAAAGCTCGTCGGCATCTCCGGCGGCGTCAGCTATGGCGCTCTGGGCATGACGCACCACTCGGCCCAGGATATCGCCGCCATGAGCGCCATCCCCGGCATGCGCGTCTATCTACCCAGCGACCGGCACCAGACCCGCAGGCTGTTTGAAGCCCTGCTGCAGGACACCCGGACCGCCTACATCCGCCTGGGCCGCAATCCGGTGGAAGACACCTACGAAGAGGGCCATGTGCCCTTCGAAATGGACCGCACCACGGTGATTTCCGAAGGCACCGACGTGCTGCTCGTCGCCTGCGGCGAGATGGTGCGCCCCATGAAGGACGCCGTGGAGCTTCTGAAAAGCCGGGGCATTTCCGCCGCCGCGCTGGACATGTACTGCGTCAAGCCCCTGGATACAGAGGGCCTGCTGAAGGCTGCAAGGGGCAAGAAGCTGGTGGTGACGGCGGAGGAGCACGCGCCTTTCGGCGGGCTCGGCAGCATGGTGGCCCAGGTCATCTCGGCCCACAATCCCATGCGGGTGATCAATCTTGCCCTGCCTGACACCCCGGTCATCACGGGCACCTCGGCCGAAGTCTTTGCGCACTACGGCCTGACCGGCGAAGGCATTGCCGCCGCAGTCCGGCAGGCACTGGAGGGCTGATTCATGCCGAAATACGTGCTGTCCGTGGATCAGAGCACCCAGGGAACCAAAGCCCTGCTGTTTGATGAAGAAGGCCGGCTGCTTGCCCGCGCCGATCTGCCCCATCACCAGATCATCAATGAGGCCGGCTGGGTCTCCCATGATCCGGAAGAGATCTTCTCCAACCTGCTGGCGGTTGTCCGCAGGGTCTGCGAGAAGGCGGGGGCGGATCCGGATGAAATCGTCTGCATGGGGATCAGCAACCAGCGCGAAACCTCCGTGGCCTGGGACCGGGTCACCGGCCGGCCCGTATGCGACGCCATCGTGTGGCAGTGCGCCCGGGCCAGCGAGCTGTGCGCGGAGATCGAAAAAACCGGCATCGGCGAAACGGTGCGCACCCACACAGGCATCCCCATCTCTCCCTACTTCCCGGCCGCCAAGCTGGCCTGGATCCTCCGGAATTTCCCCGCCACGGAAGAGCTCCGGAAAGCCCATCGGCTCTGCATGGGAACGGTGGACACCTGGCTGGTCTGGAAGCTCACCGGTCAGTACCGCACGGATTACTCCAACGCCTCCCGCACCCAGCTGTTCAATATTCAGACCCTGAGCTGGGATGAGGAGATCTGCCGGGCCTACGGCATCGGGCCGGCGGACCTGCCGGAGATCACGGCTTCGGACGCCGTCTTCGGCGAGACGGATCTGGGCGGTCTGCTCCGGAGGCCCATTCCCGTGTGCGGGGTGCTGGGGGACAGCCACGCCGCTCTCTTCGGCCACGGCTGTCTGCATCCCGGCATGGCCAAGGCCACATACGGCACCGGCTCCTCCATCATGATGAATATCGGGGAGCATCCAGTCCGCTCAAAAAACGGGTTGGTGACCTCCCTCGCATGGAAATACAAAGGCCGCGTCAACTATGTGATGGAGGGCAACATCAATTACACCGGCGCCGTCATCACCTGGCTGAAGGACAGCCTGGGGCTGATCGCCTCGGCCGGCGAAACCGAGGCGCTGGCCCTCTCCGCGAATCCCGCGGACACCACCTATCTGGTGCCGGCCTTCTCCGGTCTCGGCGCACCTTACTGGCGCAGCGAGGCCAAGGCTGTGATCCTGGGGATGACCCGGCTGACCGGCAAGGCCGAGATCGTCCGCGCAGCCCTGGACAGCATCGTCTATCAGATCACGGATGTCATCCGCGCCATGGAAAAGGACACCGGCATGGTCCTTCCGCTGCTCCGGGTGGATGGCGGCCCCACGCGGAACCAATACCTGATGCGCTTCCAGAGCGATCTGCTGGGAGTGGAGGTGGCCTGCCCCGACGCGGAGGAGCTCTCCGGCATCGGCGCCGCCTATATGGCGGGCCTCTCCGCCGGCGTCTACCGCGACAGCGTGTTCGGCAACCTGTGCTACCAGCCCTATCTGCCCCGGATGGACGAAGCCCTGCGCCGCCTGAAGGAAGCCGGCTGGCGCGAGGCGGTGGAGCAGGCATAGGATCCGGGCAGTCCCCAAAGGTCTCAGAAAAATCAGATAAAAATTTTCAGAAGGCCAACTTCGGTTTCTTTCCAACTGCCATCCTCTTCCGCTGCTGCGTATGAACAGGTGCAAGGGCAATGAAGTTCCTGCAGATACTACGCACAGCGTAAGGAGGAAAAGATAATGAATACCAATAAAATGGAACTGAATATGAATGAACTGGAAATGGTGAACGGTGGAATAGTCGTCCCCCCTCCCCATAACCTCTATGACGATGATGAGGATTCTGATAACGACAAGAGTGGCGGCGCTACAGGCAGTTGGTAATGATCAGAACAAAATACCGATATTGAAAAAGCAGTTCCGCGACCGCACCGATTATGGTTCGGCCGCATTTTCGTTTAGCAACGGCTATCTTCCCTTGATATTAGTCAAAATACTAAGCTTACAGTATTAGTTTGTGGAGATTGTCCAGATTTAATCTGTCCGAAGGAAGGGGTTCACGAAACCCACTGTCCGGAGCTTAGGGTTTCAATGAACCAACTGTCCGAAGGAAGGGGCTTTCCTCCTTGGAAACCTCTTTGAGCCGTTCTGTCCGAATGACAGGGTTTGGGATAAATCCAGTGTCCGAAAACAGGGGATTCCCGAATCCGTGATGTCTGAACAGCAGGGGCTGTCCAAAACTCCTACTGTCCGACGCCAGCGGGCGGAAGAAACCATCCTGGTGGAGCTGATTTACGAATGACATGATCCTATACATCCCAATTGCCGCTTCTTCGGAGGCGGCTTTTCATGATGACAGTCTATAATGCGCAATCATTCGTCTGAATTTCGCGAAATAGTTGATCAATTTCGCGAAATCAGTTATAATGATTTCGCAATCCAGAAAGCGAGGTTCGCAGCCATGGAGTATTTGACGATATCGGAAGCGGCGAAGGTGTGGGGCGTTTCGTCCCGTCGTGTTCAGCAGCTGTGCAAGGAAGGCGCTGTTGCAGGCGCAAAAAAGGAAGGGCGATCCTGGCTGATCCCGGCGGATACGCAAATGGCCGTCAGGACGAAAGCGACAAACCGAACGCAGCTTCTTCCTCTTCCGGTCGGTATTTCCAGCTATATTGAAGCGGTTACAAAGTATTTTTATATCGACAAAACGCTGCTGATCAGGGACTTGCTGGATTCCTTGCCCAAGGTTTCCCTGTTTACAAGGCCACGCCGCTTTGGCAAAACACTGAACATGGATATGCTGCGCGTTTTCTTTGAACGGACAAAAACAGATACCTCCCAATATTTCAGGGAAAAGGCCATTTGGAAATGCGGCGATTACTACCGGCGCTTCCAGGGGCAATACCCTGTTATCTATCTCTCATTCAAGGACGTCAAATATACGACCTGGGAGAATGCCCTGAAAGACATTGCCGCCAATATCCGTGGCGAATACGCCCGCCATCAGGAACTGACGGACAGTGCCGCCTGCAATGCGGTGGAGCTGCAAACCTATCAGACCGTCGTAGCAGGGCAAGCCGACGAAGTCATGCTCTCCCGTTCGTTGGCTGTCTTATCTTCCATGCTTCACAAACATTATGGCAGGGAGGCTGTGATTATCATTGATGAATACGATACGCCCATCCAGCAGGGCTATACCTGTGGATACTCCGATCAGGTGATCGGTTTTATCCGAAATCTATTTTCCGGGGCATTCAAGGATAATGCGGATCTGGCGTATGGATTCATGACCGGCATCCTGCGGGTGGCGAAGGAAAGTATTTTCAGCGGCATGAACAACCTGAAGGTCAATACGATCCTGGACGACCGCTACAGCAGCTACTTCGGATTCACAAAAGAAGAAGTGGCCCAAATGCTGATGTATTACGGCAGAGAAGAAAAGTTGGCCGAAGTCTGCGATTGGTACGACGGCTACCAATTCGGGCAAACAGAGATTTTCAATCCATGGTCGGTCATCAATTATGTGGACGATAGCTGCCATCCGAAGGCCTTTTGGCAATCCACCGGCAGCAATGAGATCATCGGGGAGATCATTGAGCAGGCCACCCCCGCTATCATGGAAAACCTTCGCCAACTGATGCAGGGAATATCCGTCACAACTTATGTGGATACCGGCGTGATCTATCCCGAAGTCAAAAAGAATCCATCCAGTATCTACAGTTTTCTGCTGGTCGCCGGGTATCTTCGCTGTACGGAAATCATACCGCAGGATGACGGCAACTTTATGTGCCGGGTTTCCATTCCAAATAAGGAAATCTCTTTCGTTTATGCCAAGGAGATTATATCCAGGCTGAATACCGTCAGCGCGGAATCCACAGCGGCAGCGATCCAGCAGGCGATCTTCGAGAAGGACACAAATCGCTTGCAGCAAAGCATTGCGGCATACCTGACGGAATCTATCAGCGTGTATGATACGGGCAGCGAAGCATTCTATCAAGGATTAATGATCGGCTTGTGTGCCATCCTCAATCACCGGTATTCTGTACGTTCCAATCGGGAGGCCGGGTTAGGGCGTTTTGACATTCAACTATTCCCGATGGATCGGCAGCTTCCGGGCTTTATCTTTGAATTAAAAGCATCAAAGAAGGAAGCCGAGCGTCTGGATGCCTTGGCAGCAAAGGCGCTTGTGCAAATCAAAGAAAAACAGTATATCACAGAAATGAAAGCGGTAGGGATCAAAGAAATCATCTTGATTGGCATTGCTTTCCGTGGAAAAGAAGTCGCCCTGATCAGTGAGAATTATGATGAAAGCTGAGATTTATTACAAGAATTTACCCTGATTGATCCAAAAACGAAAGCCTGCCAAACTGATACTGGATTCTGTCCTTTGGCCTTTTTCGTAACTTCCTGCAAATTTCCCAGCTTCTCTACCACACGATTGGAATGTTTCCCGTTGTAATAGGGGGCCAAGCACTCAAAACCAACCGCAGACCCACTGCATTGTTGGCATATTCCGGGCGATAGTTTCCACGGTCATACACTTTGCACATATAACCGCCACGATTCCATCCGCCGCCCCGGGCCAGGTGATAGGTTCCGCTGGCTGCGCCATGGGGATTGATTTGCGGCATTTCCGCATAGGCTTCATACGCGTCCACGCGCGTGATCCCTGGTGCCAGAAGCAGATTGCCTGCTTCATGGCAATAGGATAGCCGCTCCTTTGCCATTGAGACCGCCACCCTGGCGAAACGCCAGCAGCGCAGACATAACCTAAGAATGACATAATCAAAAATCTTTCACATTTTGTTCAAGCTATTTTTAAGAATTCTGTGCTAAGATGCATACGATATCGAGCAGCGAAAGCGTAAGACCAGATATCAGAATATTGAAGGAGGAGACTTAGTATGAGGAAATTTCTCTCGATAGCCCTTGTGCTTTCGCTGCTCTGCACTGCTGTACCGGCTCTCGGCGAAGGCCCTGGCGGAGGGCGCGGTGGATTTGGCGGAGGGCAAGGCGGAATGCGCGGCGGCGCGGGCGGCATGACTGACAAATCAGGCGACACGGAGTTGCAAACCATGATCGCGGAGATCGCCCCGAAGTTTCAGCTGATGACCTATGAAGACACCGAAACCGGCACCAGCCTGCAATATCAGCTGCACATTCCTGAAGGTTATGGCGAAAGCCAGACTTATCCGCTGATTCAGTTCATCCCCGATTCAAGCGTGGTTGGCAAGGGTGCGGAAGCAGTGCTTACCCAGGGCTGGGGCGGGCTGATCTGGGCAACGGACGCGGAACAGGCGAAGCATCCCGCTTTTGTGGTTGTGCCCATCTTCACCGAGACCATTGTGGATGACAATCACAATCATTCGGACCAGATCGATGTGGCCATGCGGATGCTTCAGTCCCTGACGGAAGCATACTCCATTGATACCAACCGGATTTATACAACCGGTCAGTCCATGGGCGGCATGACTTCTTTTTATGAGAGCATCGCCTATCCTGATTTCTTTGCGGCTTACCTGTTCGTTGGCAGCCAGTGGGATGTTAGCCAGCTGAGCGGCCTAGAGGAAAAGCCCTTCTTCTACATCGTTGCGGCAGGCGACCCCAAGGCTTCCGCCGGACAGGCTGAGCTTCTTGCGGTCTTTGATGCAGATAATGCAATGTATAGCCACGCCGAGTGGAGCGCTCAGGAGAACACGTCTGCGCAGAACGACGCCGTCGCTTTTATGGTGGCGGAGGGCCATAACGCGAATTTCGTGACCTTCACGGAGGGTAGCACCATTGCAAACGGGCAGTCCAGTGGGCCTGCCAGAGAGCATATGACATCCTTTGATTACGCTTATAAAATCGAAGCCGTGCGCGACTGGCTGTTCCAGCAGACGAAATAAGGAGAAAAGTTTAGATGAAAAAGATATTTGCCTGCCTGATAGCGTTTACCCTCGTGTTTTCCTGCGTATCCTGCTTTGCGGAAGGTGAAAGTGTTCCCGCAAAGATCGATATGACCAAGTGGCAGTATGAAGCCGCAGATGACGTATGTTGGCAGGTAGGCTTGTCCTACGCAGCCACCCCGGCCGACAGCAGCTATGAGACCATGGGCATCTTCGTGCCCGGCGCTTACTTTACCGCCACAGATAATGGCGACGGAACCTATACCTGCACCGTGAATGAATCCGGTACCGTCGGTCAGTATACCGCCATAACAGCCCCGCTGATCATTCCGGTCAATACCCCCGGTTACTCCGCCATGGCCGCGCCTACCGGCTATTCCAGTTCCATGGGATATGGCAGCATTTCGGACTATACCAGTGAAGGCATCATTGTACTCTTTGCCGGTGCCCGGGGCCGTGACGCGGGCGCTCCCGCCGGTGTGACGGACTTCAAGGCGGCGATTCGGTATGCCCGCTACAACAAAGACCTGCTGCCAGGCGATATGGACAGTATCTTTTCCCTAGGCATGAGCGGCGGCGGCGCACAGAGTGCCCTGATCGGCGCATCCGGCAACAGTGATCTGTACACGCCCTATCTGGCTGCCATCGGCGCGGTCATGACGGAAAGTGACGCGGTGAAGGGTAGCATGTGCTGGTGTCCCATCACCAATCTGGATATCGCGGATGAAGCCTATGAATGGAACATGGGCAATACCCGTTCCGGCCTCAGTGAGGAGGAACAGGCCTACTCTGACGGCATGGCCCTGGCTTTCGCAAAGTACATCAACGGCCTGAGCCTGACGGATGAAAACGGCACCGCCTTGGTGCTGGCAGAAAGTGAGGAGGGCATCTGGCAGAGCGGCACCTACTACGACTATGTGAAGGATGTTATTGAGACGTCCCTTGAGCATTTTCTGAGTGATACGGAGTTCCCGTATACTGCTACTTCTTCCGGCGGATTCGGCGGACGTGGCGGCAGGGGCGGTATGCGCGACGGCAACTTCGGCGGCACAGAGGGCGGCTTTGCGGGTCCCGGCAACGGCGAAATACCCGATTTCGAGAATGGGGAAAAGCCCGACTCTGCGAATGGTGAAATACCTGATTTCGGCGGCGAGAACGCCGAACAGGAAACCGCCTATGAGGAAATGGATGGCATCACCCGCGCCAAAAGCACATCTTCCGCTCTGTCTCTGAGCGGCACGTATGAGACGAAACAGGATTATATTGCTGCTCTGAACGCCAATGGAGAATGGGTTACCTGGGATGAAGAAACCAACACAGTGACGATCACCAGCGTCGCCGCCTTCACCCAGGCGCTGAAGAACGCCTCCAAGGGCATTGCTGCCTTTGACCAGCTGGATCGCGGGCAGGGTGAGAATACGCTGTTCGGTTATGGCGACGGCAATGGTGCGCACTTTGACGCGATCCTGGCCGAGCTCGTGCAGGGCAGCGAATACGAAGCGGCCTTTGCGGAGGATCTGGCGAAGCAGGACGCGCTGGGAAATACGGTGGATGTGCGCCTGAACATGTACAATCCCATGTACTATCTGTCTCCCGCTTACGAAGGATATCAGACCAGTGAACCCGTCACCTACTGGCGCATCCGCACCGGAATCAACCAGGGCGACACCGCCCTGTGTACGGAAATTGATCTGGCGCTGGCGGCTGCAGCCTATGCCGATGGTACACAGGTAGACTTTGAGACCGTCTGGGGGCAGGGTCATACTGAGGCTGAACGTGTCGGTTCTTCTACAGCCAACTTTATCGCATGGATTCAGGAATGCATGAAGGAATAAGAAACAAATCAATCTCTAAGGCATCGCCCCTACAGGCGGCGCTTTTCTTGATTTTGTGAACTTTGTTATGATTCGCCCCTTCAGCAGGGCTATGCCTGCGGATACCATGATCGGGTGATCGGATTGAACAAGACTGTAAGAAGGTCAGGCTTTCTTTGAACGAATATCCCGTCATTATCTCGAATCCTCGGACATGCTGACGCCGCATTCACTTATAAAACATACTGCCATACAGATGCACAATCCATGTCAAAGGGTATGGAAATGATGGAGCAATTCATAGCTGTATGAAAAACTTGCTCCTCCTGATCCGTGAGGACTATCCTTTTGGCTCGTTTTTCCCCGGTTAGGTTATTTTATTAGGTTATTTGCTGATTTTTATGTATCCTCGGCAGGATAGAAAAATCCCGGAAACGCTTATATTCCAACGTCTCCGGGATTTGTGGAGCATAGCGGATTCGAACCGCTGACCCCCACACTGCCAGTGTGGTGCGCTACCAGCTGCGCTAATGCCCCGCGAACAAAGGGTATATTACCACATTCTTTTTGTTTTGTAAAGCACTTTTTACAGTTTTTGTGATTATTGGGATGATCACTGTGGGAGAGGCCCGGCATTGACTTTTTTCGTTTTTTGATACCCTGTTTGTGTTATTTGATTTCCGGTGATTATTCATAGCAGGAGTGAAACAATATGATGGAACTGAGAAAACCTTACATTATCCCGGTCAACGATCATGTCTGGCTGCTGGACGACGATCATATGGCGTCCTGCTATGTGATTGACGGAACCAGGCAGGCGGCTGTGATCGATACGTCCATCGGGCTGAGCAACATTCAGGAGGCGGCGGAATCGCTGACTTCCCTCCCCCTGCTCTGCATCAACACCCATGGTCATGAAGACCATATGGGCGGAAACTGGAGCTTTGACAAAGCGTACATGAACCTCGCGGATCTGCCGCTGGCTGAAGGCTGGATCAACGGGCCGGAAGTCCGGGAAGGAATCGAGCAGTTCGGTATTCATTTTCCGCCTTTTGAGCACATAGAAGACGGGCAGATCTTCGATCTCGGCGGCATCACGCTGGAAGCCGTGTATTTCCCCGGGCACACGGCAGGTGAAATCGTTCTGCTGGACCGGGAGGACAGAATCCTGTTTTCAGGGGACGGCATTATCGAGCACCTGTGGCTGCAGCTAGAGGAATCCCTGCCGCTACGGGTACAGATCGACAGCATGAAAAAGCTCCTGCCGCTGCGGAATAGCTTTGACACCATCCTGCACGGACATTGCCAGTCGCCCTGCGGCGCCGAACTGTTCGACACGCTCCTTGCCGCGCTGGAAGACCTGGCGGCCGGAAATACCGCTGACGATATCGACTATGAGTGGCTGGGCTTCGTCAGCAAGGCACATCCGTACCAGCCGAACAACAGAAGAATCGTGTACAAATCATGATCGGTCTGTAAAGTCTTCTGTTCCTTTCGTACTCTGTCCTTTCATCCTTCTGTCCTTTCATCCTTCTGTTCTTTCGATAGGTTTGACATTCCCCGGAGAAAACGGTATGATAGCCATAGATGAAAAGGAACAAAAGGAGCGTGGCCGTGCATGACGATCCATGAGGATATGAACGGAGAAGTGCTGACCGTGAAGCCGGAGGGCAGGCTGGATGCCCTTTCCGCCCAGGAGCTGGACGAGTATCTGGCAAACAGGTACGACGGCGTGCAGCAGGTGATTCTGGATCTTTCGGAGGTGTCCTATATTTCCTCTGCGGGGCTGCGCACGGTGATGCAGGCCTGTAAGAGCATGAAGGAAAAAGGCGGTCTCCTGCTCCGCAGCGTATCCGAGCCGGTGATGGAAGTGCTCAGGCTCACCGGCTATATACAGGTGCTGAAAATCATCGAGGCTCCCGACGCCGTTTCACCGGCGGATCAGGAAACAGAGTAAAGAGCTGCTGTATCATGATCCGTTTTCATGGACAAGGCAGCGCTGTTTGTGGTAACATGATCAAAAAAGCAGGAGGAGAAAAACATGTATAAACTGTGGAATACGCTGAACGATCTGAAGAAATACCGCTGGGTGGAGCTTTCCCATGCTCTCAGCAACGACAGCCCCTACTGGGCCGGCATCCCGGACGGGTCCGTGGAGCTGGGTAAGGTGGTCTTCGACTGGGGCAATCCCATGCTGGAGTGCCTGATTCAGACCTTTAAATTCCCCGGCCAGTTCGGCACGCATATCGACTTCCCGGGTCATTTCGTGAAGGACGCGCCGCTGTCCGAGTCCTACGGGCTCGCTCAGATGGTCTTCCCGCTCTGCGTCGTCGATATCACGGCCAAAGTGGCGCAGGATCCGCACTATGCCGCCACCGCAGAGGATATCAAAGAATATGAGGCGAAGTACGGCGCAATCCCGGACGGCGCCTTCGTCGCTCTCCGCACGGACTGGTCCAAACGCTGGCCGGATATGAACGCGCTGTCCGGCATCGCGGAAGACGGCAGTGAAAACTTCCCCGCCTGGTCCCTGGACGCGCTCCGGTATATCTATGAAACCCGGAACGCCGCCGCCAACGGCCATGAAACGCTGGATACCGACGCCTCCGCGGAAGCGGCCAAAGCGGGCGACCTGGCCTGCGAACGGTACGTTCTGGCCCATGGCAAGCTGCAGATCGAAGTGCTCTGCAATCTGGATCAGGTAGCCCCAGCCGGCGCGATTCTCTTTGCCGCCTGGCCGAATTTTGTGGGAGCCACAGGCCTTCCCGCCCGTGTCTGGGCCATCTCGGAGTAATCCGTTTCCGGGCTTTTTCCGGCAGGCATGCCCTACGGCGATATGCCTGCCGTTTTCACTTTCGATTCCGGATCACCCCGGAAAGGAGCTGCATCATGAGAATTCAATTTTTGGGTACTGCCGCCGCGGAAGGGATCCCGGCGCTGTTCTGCCAATGCCCTGTCTGCCGGATGGCCCGGGAAGCGGGCGGAAAAGAGCTGCGCACCCGCTCCGGCGCCATGATCGACGGAAGGCTGAAGCTGGATTTCGGGCCGGACTCCTTCTGGCATATGCAGCGGTACGGGCTGGATTTCGCGAATATGCGGTCCGTGCTGATCACCCACAGCCATACGGATCATCTGGCTTCGGCGGAGCTGGAATACCGGATACCCGGCTACTGCTTTCTGCCGGACGGCTCCAGGCCGGAAACCGTCCTGACCGTCTACGGCAACGAGGCAGTGGGAAAAGCAATCGAGCCATTTACCCGCCATCCCTCCGGCTGCCTGGCGTTCCGGAAAATGACGCCTTTTGAACCGGTCCAAATCGAGGATTACACCGTCACCGCGCTGGAGGCGGTGCACTGCTGGGACAGGGACGGGGACCGCTATCCCGTACGGTTCCAGGGCCGCACTGTCTATCGATCTGAAGACGCACTGATCTACCTGATCGAAAAGGACGGGCAGCGCATCCTCTACGCCCATGACACCTGCGAATTCAGCGAGGCGAACATGGCTTATCTCGCGGGCCGGCGCCTTGATCTGATTTCCCTGGACTGCACAAGCGGCAGCCTGCATGCTGATTACAGCCGCTGGATCGGCCACCTGACCAGCGAAGGGTGCCTGATCATGCGCCGGAAGCTGATGGACATCGGCGCCGCGGACGAAAATACCCTTTTCGTCGCCAACCATTTTTCCCATAACGGGTATACCGATTATGAGGATATGGGGCGCATCACCCCCGGCTTCATCATCAGCTACGACGGTCTGGTCATCGATCTGTCATCCAGATAAACAGTCCGTTCCGGATACACCTTCAGGGAGGAAAAAGAGTATGACCATGTATATCGGCAGAAAAGCCATCCGCAAAGTCCCGGGGCAGGTCATCAAGGCCGCGCCGCTGCCCGATCCGGAAGTCATTCAGGGCTTCGGCGCCCGGGAGTAGGCGGGAAAGCTGTGTGCGGACGCGGGATACCGCTCCGTGCTGCTGGTGACGGACGAAACCCTGTATGGCCTCGGCCTGCATGAAAAGGTTCTGGCTTCCCTGGAGGAGCACGGGATCGCCTGCGCAGTTTTTCACGATATTCACTCCGAGCCCACGGTGGACATCGTCAAGGCAGGACGGCAGGCGGCCGTCGACTGCGGAGCGGAATGCATTATCGCGGTAGGCGGAGGCTCCGTGCTGGACAGCAGCAAGATCATCGCGGCCGCGGCGAAGCATCCCATGTTTCCCCTGCACCATTATCTGCATAAATTTGCCCTCGCGGAGGGCGGCACGCTGCCGATGATTACCATTCCGAGCACGGCGGGCACCGGCGCCGAATGCACCGTCGGTGCGGTCATTCTGGACGAGCAGGGCGTCAAGAATTCCACCGTCCTGATCGGGCTGGAGGTTTCCCACGTGATTCTGGACAGCGAGCTGATCGTGAACGCCCCGCGCGGCGTCACCGTCTGGTGCGCCATCGACGCCCTGAGCCATGGGCTGGAGGGCCTTCTTGCCGACGTGGATTCCACGGAGGAGGATGTTTTCAAAAGCCGTGAATGCGTCCGGCTGATCTTTGAGAATCTTCCGCCTCTTCTGGCGGACCCGCACCGGATCGAGGCGCGGCAGGCGACGCTTCTGGCGGCGCATTTCGGCGGAAACGCGATCAACACCCAGCTGGCCGGATACGTTCACGCCTTCGCCCATTCGCTGGGCGGCATGTATCATATCCCCCACGGGAAAGCGATCGCCTGGTGCCTCCTGCCGATCGTCGCCGCCCAGGAGAGCGACCGCTGCGCGGAGCTGGCGGCGCTGGCGGTGCACTGCGGCCTGGCGGAGCAGGACGATCCGCCGGAAGCAGCGGCGGATAAGCTGCTTCTGGCCCTGCGGGACCTGCTGGAAACATGTGGGCTGGAAAAGGGCTGTTCCCTGCTTCATATGGCGGATTATCCCCGGCTGACGGAAATGATCAACGCCGATTCCATCAATTATTCGCCGTCCAGAACCTTTTCCAACAGTGAAATCAGGATGCTGCTGGATCAGATCAGAAGGGGGTACTGACCATGCCGTACACGCAGGACAAAGTACACGAAATCGTGCTGAAGCAGCGGCAGTTCTTCCGCTCCGGAAAAACGCTGGACGTGAACTGGCGCGTCGAACAGCTGAAGAAGCTGAAGCAGGCGGTGATTGACCATCAGAAAATGCTGGAGGACGCGCTGTACGAGGATCTGGGGAAAAGCCCCGCGGAAGCCTATCTCTGCGACATCGGTCCCGTGATTGTGGAGGTCAATGAAATCCTTCGCGGGATCCGGAGGTGGGCCCGCCCGGAAAAGCATTTCAGCGGGCTCATGTGTTTCCCGAGCGTCAGCACCACGGTCTGGAAAATGCCCTACGGCGTCTCCCTAATCATCAGCCCCTTCAATTTCCCGATCCTGCTGACCCTGGGCGTACTCGCGGCCAGCATCAGCGGCGGAAATACCGCGGTGATCAAAGCCAGCTCCAAGTCGGCGGCCAGCACCCGGGCCCTGCAGAAGCTGGTTGCGGATATCTGGCCGGAGGAATACGTCACAGTGATTGACGGTGGGCACGACGTGGCGGACATGTGCCTGGCGGAGCGGTTCGACAAAATCTTCTACACCGGTTCTCCGGCGGTGGCAAAACACGTGCTGGAAGCCGCTTCCCGCCATCTGACCTCCGTGGCCCTGGAGCTGGGCGGAGAGACCGGCAACTGGTGCATCGTCCGGAAGGACGCAGATCTGAAGGACGCGGCCAGGAAGATCGCCTTCTTCAAGCTCTGCAACGCGGGACAGATCTGCATCAATATCAATCAGATCGCGGTGGCGGAGGAAGTAGCCGGGGAATTCCTGAAGGAGCGGAAAGCGGAGTTCGTCCGCCAGATCGGGGAGAAGCCGGAAGAAAATCCGGAGTATCCCAAACTGATCACCCCGGCTGTGTATGACAAATGCGTCCGGCTCACCGAAGCATATGCCGGCAGGGTCGTCTTCGGAGGCACCGGGAACCGGGAAGCGAACCGTTTTGCGCCGACCATTCTCTATCCGGTGGGGATCGACGAAGATATCGTGCAGCACGAGCTCTTCTGCCCGCTGCTGCCCGTCGTGCCCTTCAGGGACGCGGAGGCGGACCGGGTCATGGAAACCGTGGCAGACCGGGAGCATCCGTTGGCTATGTACGTTTTTACGTCGGACAGGAAGTGGGCCAGGAAGGTGATGTCCACCCAGCAGTACGGAGGCGGCTGCATCAATGAAGTGTGCATCCATATGATGGTCCGAGGCGTCCCCTTCAACGGAACCGGGCACTCCGGCATGGGAGCGTATCACGGGGAATGGGGTTTCCGGGAATTCACCCATCCCCAGACCGTGCTGACGGGGAAAACGCGCCTGAACCTCCCCCTTCGGGAGCATCCGTACTCCAGAAAAGCCGGAGAGATCAAGATGTCCCTGCTGAAGCAGTTTGAACGATAATTGCAGTTTTTCGCTTCCCCATCGAATCAAAGGAGGGTAATCCGTATGACATTTGAACAGGCTGTACAGAAACTGAATCAGATGGAAAAGGCGCTGTATGCCCTGGGGCACGCGGAAGGGATTCTGTATGTGGACGGGGAAACCGTCGCCCCGAAACAGTCCTGGCGGGCCCGGGGCAATGCCCTCGCCTACCTCAGCGAGCTGCAGTATCAGCAGATGACCGATCCCGAAGCCGGCGAGGCGCTTTCCGTCATTCTCTCCGATCCGGAAGGGACGGACGAAATCACCTTCCGCCGCGCGGAGGTGCTGAAGGAGCGGCGGGACAAAACGCAGCTGCTGCCCATGGAGGAGTTTGTCGCGTATCAGCAGCTTACCAATGAGGCTTCCGCGGTATGGCACGAAGCGAAGCTGCAAAGCGACTTCGCCTCCTTCGCTCCGTATCTGGAGAAGATCGTCGCTTTCCGCCGCCGCTACGCGGCGCGGAAGGATCCGTCCAAACCGGCTTATGACGTACTTCTGGACGAGTATGAAAAAGGGGCGGACATGCAGTCCCTGGACCCGTTTTTCAAAACGCTCCGGGAGGATCTTTCTCCGCTGATTGCGGAGATCGCGGCCGTTCCCCGGGAGAAGCCAGCGTTCATGACGAAATCCTATCCCGTGACCGGCCAGCGGCTGTTCTCGGAAAAAATCATGGCGCTGGAAGGTCTCGATCCGGAGCGCTGCTCCATCGGAGAAACCGAACATCCCTTCACCGGCGGCCCGAACAAGTGGGATGTGCGCATCACGACGCATTACCATGAGGAGGACGTCACCGGCAGCCTATACAGCGTCATTCACGAGGGCGGTCATGCCCTGTATGAGCTGGGCGTCCGGGATGACCTCCAGTTCACCTGTCTCGGCGGCGGCGCCACCATGGGCATCCACGAGAGCCAGAGCCGCTTCTACGAAAACCTGATCGGCCGGAGCCGCGCCTTCTGCGCTCCCCTGCTTGCCGCCCTCCGGGAAGTGTTCCCGGAACAGATGGGCGACACCACGGAGGAAGAGCTGTACCAAGGGATCAATCTGGCCCGTCCCTCCCTGATCCGTACGGAAGCGGACGAACTCACCTATCCCCTGCACGTCATGGTCCGCTATGAGCTGGAGAAGCTGCTGGTGGCCGGAGATCTGTCCGTGAAGGATCTCCCCGGGGAGTGGAACCGGTGGATGAAGGACGCGCTGGGCGTCACCGTTCCCGATCACCGCCGGGGTGTGCTGCAGGACAGCCACTGGTCCACCGGATACCTGGGCTATTTCCCCAGCTATGCTCTCGGCAGCGCGTACGGGGCGCAGATGCTGCGCCGCATGGAGCAGGAAACCGACGTCTGGGGCCCGGTTTCCCGGGGCGATCTCTCCCCTGTCACGGAATGGCTCGGCCAGAACATCCATCAGTACGGCCGCCTGAAAAAGCCGAAGGAAATCCTGGAAAAAGCCATGGGCGGCCCGCTGGATGCTTCTGTCTACACCGGGTATCTGAAGGACAAGTTCAGCCGCCTGTACGGGCTGTGATCCCGGGCATGGTCTGCCCAGATTTATATGCTGAAACCCCGGAAGCTGAGCGTTGTCGCAGCCTCCGGGGTTTCATATGCGTTAAACGTATTATTGGGATTGTTTCATTATTTTCCCGAGATTACGATCCCGCTGCAGGCCATCCAGGGCAGCACGCTGCCTCCGTTGCAGACCTGCTCTTTGGATACGGCGATCACGTTTTTGAATACCTGTTCCAGGTTGCCGTTGATCATGGTTTCCGTCACCGCGCCGACGATTTTGCCGTTTTCCACGTAGAAGCTGTTTTTCGCCACGCCGGAGAACTCGCCGTTGGCTCCCGGTTCGCCGCCGGAGAAGCCGCCCACGATCAGGCCCTTGTCCACAGACGCGATCATATCCTGCAGCGGGGTATCGCCGTTTTCGATGACCATGGCAAAGCTGGTGTTTTTGGTCACGGGCCTGCCGGTCTTTCTGGCAGCGTACAGGTTCAGCAGGAAGCAGTTGAGTACGCCCTTATCGATCACGGTCACATTTTCGGCCTTGTAGCCGTCGCCCGTGAAGGGCTGCAGATCGGCGATGCGGCTGTCCTCCGCTTTCAGGCTCACGGTGATTTTTTCGCTGGCCACCTGCTGACCCACCTTATCCAGCCACTGACTGGTGCCGTTCATAATGACGCCGCCCATGATGTAGTTGCCGGCCAGCATATACATGAACTCGCCCAGGCAGTCCGGGGTGAAAATCACCGTGCCCTCGAACTTGCCCGGCAGCGGTACGCTGTTCAGGCTGGCTTCCGTAGCTTCCATATGCTGCTTCATGCTGCCCTGGCTGATCAGGGGCGTGTCCAGATCCGTCGTGCAGAAGCCGGTGTAATCCAGGCCGGTGTTCTTTTCTCCGTCGGAGCCAGACATCTCGATGCCCACGTGGTACAGGCCGTTGCGGTTTTCGAAGCAGGTGCCGTTGGAATTGACGTAGTAAACGTGATAGCGGGTGTGATCTCCGATCAGCATCATCGGGTTCACCTTGGGATAATCCCGCGCCATGGTATCCATCATGGCTTTCAGGCCGTCGTAGAACCGGGGCATATCGGCATCCCAGCAGCCGGACTGAAACACTTCCGGCTCCTGACGCTCGGCGATCGCGTTGGCTTCGTCCTCCACGGAGGAAGCCGCGCCCAGCAGCGCGTCCGACACGACCTTTTCCAGCCCCTCGTCGCTCAGGTCGTTGCCGGAGGCGGAACCTTTTTTACCGTCCTGAATCACGGTGACGGACACACCGTTATCAAAGATGGTGCGGAACAGATTGAAATCCGCCTTCTCGGTATTCAGCTCCTGCTTTTCGCTTTCGGAAACGCAGTGCTCGTAAACGGCGGCGCCCTTTTCTTTCAGCAGCGCATCCAGTTTCCGGGAGATCTGTTTGATATCGTACATGGTTTCTCCTCCCTTCCTCAGCGTCCGCCGATGGTGATGCGGCACCGCATATCCGGGCCGCCCATGCCCACGGGCATCGGCTGCTTTTTGCCGCAGAAGCCGCTGGAGCTCCAGACGACCTTGTCGGACAGCATGTCCACGGTTTTGAGCATGTCGAAGGCGATGCCGGACACGGTGGTATCCAGCAGGGCTTTCCCCAGCTTCCCGTGCTTGATCTCATAGCCCAGGGACACGCCGAACATGAATTCGCCGGTCAGGTCAGCCTGGCCGTTGGAGCTGTCGATCAGGTAATAGCCGTCGTCGATGGAGGCGATCATTTCATCCAGGGTATTCTTTCCCGGCAGGATGCAGGTATTGCGCATGCGGATCAGGGGTTCGTCGTTGAAATCCCAGGCCCGGGCGTTGCCGCAGGGTTCCGTGCCGAAATGGGCCGCGGTTTCCCGGTTGTTCATATAGCCGGTCAGGATGCCGTCCTGAATCAGCACCGCGTCCTTCGCCAGCGTGCCCTCGTCATCCAGATATACGGGCAGCGGCGTGGGCCGGCCGAAGGCTTCACCGGCAAAGTCCACCAGCGTCACCATTTCGGAGGCCACTGGCTTATGCAGGTTCGGCCCCGCTACGCTGCCGCCCAGCACCAGATCGGCTTCCACGGTATGGCCTACGGCTTCATGGGCCAGCATGCCGCCCATCATGCCGCCCAGAATGACGGTTTTGTTGCCCGCCTCGGCGTACACGCCTTCTTTTTTGTCCATCAGGCGGCTGTGCAGTTCATCGATGCCGGGCCAGATCGCTGAAAGGTCGGTGAAGTGGTCGTCAAATCCGCCCGCGCCGCCGAAAGCCTTGAACAGCTCCACCGGCGCGCCGCTTTTGCTTTCAGCGGACATCATCACGTAGATATAGCACCGGGGATAGGTCACGTGGCCGCCGGCCGCGTCGGACGCCAGGATGATCTTGTCCTGGGAATCCTCGGTGTACACCACCGTGCGGCTGAGCAGATCGGGATATTTCGTGTTCACATAGTTGTCGATTTCCTGGCAGACGTCGATCAGACGCTTCTGCTCCGTATCCGTAATCGCACGGGGTGCCGGCGCCGTGCCGCCGGACAGCGCAGGGTAGGTTCTGCGGGGAGAAGCGCCCCGCTGATCCAGGAACAGGGCGTTTTCCGTGGCGGCCTTCAGCACCGTCTCCTCGTCCTTCTCCGTATAGGAAGCCACCGAAGAAAAGCCGTACCGGCCGTTTTTGGTGACCCGCGCGCTGATGCCCCGGCTTTCGCTACGGGCATTCTGCACCAGATTTCCTTTCAGCAGTACCACCCGCCGGGAACGGTTTTCGTGCCCGCGCAGCACGCTCTGTACGCCCTCGGCGAAATGCTTTGCCTGCGGGGTAATGATATCTGCGATCATAGTTCCTCCTTTTTCTGAACACGGAGCGCTGCCGCCGGCAGCGGTCCGCTTGTTGTTCGGCCGGATCAGATGAGATCCGCGATATCCGTGTTCACGCCCTTGATCAGGACCTTCGCGCCCTGGGCGGCTTCCGCGGAATCCGCGTGGGCCAGCAGCCACTTGTTGGCCGCCCACAGGATCTCGTCCTCCGCGTTCTTCACGGAGATCTCAGGCTTGGCCAGGTTCGTGCCCTTCGGCAGCACCACGATGGTCTTGAAGCCGTCGCCCTTCTTCGCGCTACAGGGAGCGTAGTGCAGGGTCGTGGCATATACTTCCACCAGCGTCCCGGCGGGGCAGCAGTACGCGACTACCTTGGAGGTGTCCAGAACGCCGTCCTCCAGGTCTTCCCGCTTGGCCAGCAGCAGGATGAAGTCCTTCACGCCCACGTTCAGTTCGCTGTCCCGGTGATACTCCAGGCAGTTCAGCTTCGTGTTGTGGCCGTTGCACCAGCCGATCTGGATGGGCATGCCGCCGTAGGCGTTGTTCTTCAGCTCTTCCGCGATGGGCAGGGCCATCAGCTCCGCCTGCTCCGGCACGTATTCCACGGCTTCGGGCAGGGGCGTGACCTTGTCCAGCGTGGCCAGCAGCTCCGCGGTGTCGTATCCGGTCAGGATCTGGCCGTAGTTCTGGAATGAGGGATCGGTGACGGGCAAAATCTTCATTTTCGTTTCCTCCTGGTTTTTTATTTCATCCGGCCTTCCGCCGGATTGTGAGCTCATGGGATGTCAGAAGTTCTTCGTCAGGTCGTACCGCTCGTAGAACTCCTTCCGGTAGTCCAGCAGGGCGTCCGCCGCGATGGCTTCCCGGATCTCCTCCATCATGTGCAGCAGGAACCGCAGGTTGTGAATGGAGGCCAGCCGCCCCGCGGTAATCTCCTTCGCGTTGAAAAGGTGCCGGATGTACGCCCGGGTGAAATGGGTGCAGGCGTAGCAGTCGCATGCTTCGTCCATGGGGCTGAAGTCATGGGCGTACTTCGCGTTCTTCACCACCACCCGGCCCCTGCTCGTCAGCACGCTGCCGTTGCGTGCGATGCGCGTGGCCAGCACGCAGTCGAACATGTCGATCCCCCGGATCACGCCCTCGATCAGGCAGTCCGGCGTCCCGACGCCCATCAGGTACCGCGGCTTGTCCTCCGGCATATACGGCTGCATCTCGTCCAGCATTTCGTACATCACCGGTTTCGGTTCCCCGACGCTGAGGCCCCCGATGCCGTAGCCGATGAAATCCATATCCCGCAGTGCCTTCGCGCTTTCGATCCGCAGATCCTTATAGAACGCTCCCTGCACAATGCCGAACAGCGCCTGATCCTCCCGGGTGTGATACGCCTTGCAGCGTTCCGCCCACCGGTGGGTCCGCTCCATGTTAATCTTCGCGTTTTCCCAGTCGCAGGGATAGGGCGAGCATACGTCAAAGGCCATGGCGATGTCCGAGCCCAGCGCCTGCTGGATATCCATGGACTCCTCCGGCCCGATAAACTGCTTCGACCCGTCCAGATGGCTGCGGAACGTGACGCCGGCTTCCTCGATCTTCCGGATCCCCGCCAGGGAGAACACCTGGAAGCCGCCGCTGTCCGTCAGAATCGGACCGTGCCAGTCCATAAAGCGATGCAGTCCGCCGGCCTCCGCGACCAGCTTCTCCCCGGGCCGCAGATGCAGGTGGTAGGTGTTCGACAGCAGAATCTTCGTGCCGATCTCCTCCATCTCCCGGGGCGTCATGGCCTTCACGCAGGCAGAGGTGCCCACGGGCATGTAGATCGGCGTCGGGATATCTCCGTGCGGCGTGTGCAGCACGCCCAGCCGCGCACCGCTCTGTTTGCACACATGGATTACTTCATAGGAAAACAGGTCGTTCTTCACAGGTCCTCCAGGTTGTTCCAGTCATATCTTCCGGTATAATTCTCCAGGGTCCGCGCCGCTTCGTCCGACAGGTTCAGGGGCGGCGGCGTCCGTGGCTCCTCCGTGTCCTCCGGGATCGTCAGCAGATCCGCGTACAGGTTCCAGATGCCTCCCTGGGGCATATCGTGAAAGGTCAGCACCTCGTGGGTTACGGGATGGGAAAAGCTCAGCCTGTACCCCCACAGGGCGATTTGCTGCCCCGGGATTCCGGAGCCGTAGCGGTTGTCCCCCCACAGCGGCGCCCCGATGTTCGCCAGCTGCGCCCGGATCTGATGCTTTCTCCCCGTGGAAAGGCGGATACCGCACAGGGCGGTCCCCTCCCGCGCCGCGATGCGGCGTCCCCGGAGTACAGCCAGCTTGCCGCCCGGCTCGTCCGCTTCGCAGACCACCACCCGGTTCCGGATCGGATCCATCGTCAGGTAGTTCTCCAGCACGAAGGTTTCCGGCACCTCTCCGGTCACCACCGCCAGATATTCCCGGCCCATGTCATGCTCCCGCATCTGGGCCGAAAGCCGGCTTGCCGCCTTGGACGTCCTGGCGAACACCATCAGGCCGCCCACCGGCCGGTCCAGCCGGTGCACCAGGCCCAGATACACGTTTCCCGGCTTATGGTATTTCTGGCGGATATACTCCTTCAGCAGGGTCAGCATATCCGTGTCCCCTGTCTCGTCCGCCTGGGAGAGCATGTTCGGCGGCTTCACGGCAACCAGAATATGGTTGTCCTCGTACAGGATGTCAGGCACGCTGCCACCTCCCGCTTGCGCCGCAGGGCAGCACCCCGCCGGTGGTTACGGGCAGGCAGAGCTCCTCGCTGTCAACGCTTCCGCCATATCGGGATACCACGCATTTCTCCAGCATGTTGCTCAGCACGCTGGCCTGGAAGCCGGTGGTGTAGCTGTTGATCAGGAAGAACAGCGGTTCCTCCGACAGCGCCCCGGCGCAGGTTTCCACCAGGCCGTACAGCTCGTTTTCCAGCTTCCATACTTCGCCGGAAGGTCCCCTTCCGTAGCTGGGCGGATCCATCAGAATCCCGTCGTAGCGGTTTCCCCGCCGCAGCTCCCGCCGCACGAAGGCCAGGGCGTCCTCCACGATCCAGCGGCAACTGGTCTCCGGCAGCCGGCTCAGCTCCCGGTTTTCCTTGGCCCACTGCACCATGCCCTTGGCCGCGTCCACATGCGTCACGTGGGCCCCGGCCGCCGCGCAGGCCAGCGTCGCCCCTCCGGTGTATCCGAACAGGTTCAGCACCCGGGGCGTTCCGCCCCGGCGGCAGATCAGCCCGCTCATCCATTCCCAGTTGGCCGCCTGCTCCGGAAAGAGCCCCGTATGCTTGAAGCCCGTCGGCCGCACGTAGAAACGCAGTTCCCCATGGCTCACGGTCCAGCGTTCCGGCAGCGTTTCCGTGAATTCCCAGCTGCCCCCGCCCCGCTCGCTGCGGTGGTAGTGAGCCTGGGCCTTTTTCCACAGGCCGGGCTCCGCTTTCGGCCAGATGGTCTGGGGATCGGGCCGCCGCAGAACGATCCGGCCCCAGCGCTCCAGTTTTTCCCCGTCGCCGGTGTCCAGCACTTCGTAGTCGGTCCAGGAATCAGCCAGAAACATGGTTATCTCCTTCGTCTTCTTTCTCCGCTTCAGGTTCTTCCTCCGCGTCGGGAATCAGGTCTGCCAGCCGGGGAAGCACGTCCCGGTGCATCGCGATCATGGCCTTCACCACATCCATGCAGTACAGCCGGTCCAGTCCCTCCAGGGCGGGATCCTCCTCCACGCACTGCCGCAGGGCGGTCAAGTCTCCCCCCGCGGCCCGGGCCGCCAGCCGGTTCGCTTCGTCCACCTGGATCAGAATGTCCGTCAGCGCTTCCGGCAGGCGCAGGTTACTCGGCACTTCACAGCCTTCCTCCAGCCGGAGCTCCGCCTCGATCACGGCCTCCGCCGGCAGCCCCGCCAGCGCCCGGGGGCCTCCCGGCCCCGCGTTTCCGTTCCGCCGGATCACCGCCGGCAGCACTGCCGTTTCCTTCCGCAGCAGCGCCAGCGCCAGCCGCATGGGGCGAATGGGCGGCGCCTTGGATAACAGCAGCAGCTGCGCCATGGCTCCTTCCCGATCCTCCGCGCCTTTCTCCCGCACGGTGTTCATCCACAGAATCCGTTCCCGCCGGCGCTCCACGCTCTCGCCGAAGGCCGGCCGCTCCTCAGGGATATAATCCGGCTGCGCCGGCAGGAATTCCGCGTGGTCTGTCACGTCCCCGACGGGGATCGCGTCCCACCAGCCCATCCAGCGCTTTGCCAGGTTCCCCAGCTCGCCGTTCTTCACGGCCGTCCGCAGCCGGGGCGTCACGTCCTTCCGGCCGTCCTTCATCCCCAGCAGGAAGGCAAAGCCGGGCAGCCCCGCGATTTCCGCCGTCACCCGGTCCGGATCCAGCTTCATCCGCTTTGCCAGCGTGTCCAGCCCGTTGGCGCCTTTCAGCGGCGACCGTCCCAGGCCGAAGCAGCGGTATCCCCTGTTCAGGAAAACCGCCGTCACCCGGGCCGCCGGCTGCCCCAGGCTGATCACCAGCGCGTTCGGGCACACCCTGTCCATCACGTCGCACAGGTTCAGGGCTTCCTCTCCGGCCCGCAGCGCGTGCAGCAGACCACCCAGGCCGCCGTTCACCCGCGCCTGGTCCGACAGGCCCGGATCGTTTTCCTCGTCGTCGCTCATCAGGGCGCTCCGGTCCATATCGAAGCGGCTGGAGGGCTGACAGTCTCCCGCGTAAATCACGCAGTCCGCCCCCTCCAGCGCCTTTTCCCGGTCTTCCTCCGCCCTGAAGCCTTCCTCCGGCAGCCCGGCTTTCCGGAAAACGGCTTTGCCATATCCCTCCAGCAGGTCCCGCATGGCGGGATTGGGCTCCGCGGCGGTCACCCGGGCGTTCGTTTCCTTCCCAGCGAACAACAGGTCCGTTAAAAGGGTGGGCAGGAGCGCGGGAACGTCCTGCCCAATCAGTGTCATATGCATGCTCAGTTCCGCGCGATGCTCAGCACCGCCTGTTTTCCGTTGATATCCCAGGCCTTGGAAACCTCGCCCTCCGCCGCGCTCCGCCGCGCGATGTCGGTGGTCAGGGTCGCCTTGCAGATCATGTCCGCGTAGCTTTCCAGCACCGCGGCCAGCTCGTCGTCCGCCTCGAAGGCCACGTGGATCCGGTCGGTCACCTCGAAGCCGGCGTCCTTGCGCATGGTCTGCAGCTTGGAGATCACTTCGCGGGCATAGCCCTCGCGGATCAGCTCCTCCGTCAGGTTCGTATCCAGCACCACGGTCACACCCCGGTCCTCCGCCGCGGTGAAGCCCGGCTTCTGCATGGGCTCGGTCAGCACGTCCGCAGCCGCCAGGCTCACGGGATTCCCGTCGATCGTGAAGGAAACCTCTTCGCCCCGGGCGAAAGCGTCCACCACGTCGTTCCCGTCCATTTCCTTCAGATGCTCGCCGATCTGCCGCAGCAGCTTTCCGTACTTCGGCCCCAGGGTCCTCATCTGCGGCTTCAGGCTATAGGTGGTAAAGGCCCGCGCGTCCTCGGTGAAGATCACCTCGCGCACGTTCAGCTCGTCCTCGCACAGCTCCTGGTAGGCCTTCTCGAAGGCGGCTCCCTTGACGTACAGCCGCTGCACGGGCTGACGCACCTTCAGGTTCGCCGCGTTCCGGCAGGCGCGGCCCAGCTGGATTGCCTCCAGCAGCGCGTCCATCTGCTCCTCCATCTCAGGATGGATCGCCGCGGCGTCGCTCACCGGGAAGTCGCACAGGTGCACGCTTTCCGGCGCGCCGGGCACGTTGTTCACCACCAGGTTCTGGTAGATTTCCTCTGCCAGGAAGGGGATGAAGGGCGCGCATACCTTGCTCAGGGTCACCAGCACGTGGTACAGGGTGGCGAAGGCCGCTTCCTTGTCGCCGGCCATGCCCTTGCCCCAGAACCGTTCCCGGCTCCGGCGCACGTACCAATTGCTCAGCTCGTCCGTGAATTCCGCGATGGCGTCAGCACTCTCGGTCACCAGGTAGTTGGCCAGGCCCTCGTCCACTTTGGTGATCAGGGTATTCAGCTTGCTCAGGATCCAGCGGTCCATCAGCGTCAGCTCCGCCTGATCCAGGGGATGCTTCAGCGGATCAAAGCCGTCGATCCGGGCGTACATAGTAAAGAAGGCGTAGGTGTTCTGCAGCGTGGCCAGGAACTTCCGCTGTCCCTCCCGCACCGCTTCCTCGGAGAAGCGGCTGGGCAGCCACGGCGCCGAGGTGGTGTAGAAATACCAGCGCAGGGCATCCGCGCCGAACTTGTCCAGCATTTCAAAGGGATCCACCACGTTGCCCAGATGCTTGGACATCTTCCGGCCTTCCGCGTCCTGCACGTGGCCCAGCACCAGGCAGTTCCTGAAGGAGACCTCCTCGAACAGCAGGGTGGAGATGGCTTCCAGGGTGTAGAACCAGCCCCGCGTCTGGTCGATGGCTTCGGAGATGAAGTCCGCCGGATAGTGGGATTCGAACATCTCCCTGTTCTCAAAGGGATAGTGCCACTGCGCGAAGGGCATGGAGCCGGAGTCGTACCAGCAGTCGATGACTTCCTTGACCCGGTGCATTTCCCTGCCGCATTCCGGGCAGCGCAGCGTCACCGCATCGATAAAGGGACGGTGCAGCTCGATATCGGGCCCCGGATCCTTCACGGCCATTTCCCGCAGCTCCGCGATGGAACCCACCACGTGCATGTGGCCCTCTTCGCACTTCCATACCGGCAGGGGCGTACCCCAGTAGCGTTCCCGGCTCAGACCCCAGTCGATCACGTTCTCCAGGAAGTTGCCCATACGGCCGTCCTTGATGTTGTCCGGCATCCAGTGGATAGTCCGGTTGTTGGCCACCAGCTTGTCCCGCACCGCGGTCATCCGGATGAACCAGGTCGGCCGCGCGTAGTACAGCAGGGGCGTGTCGCAGCGCCAGCAGAAGGGATAATCGTGGGCGAATGGCACCGCGGCAAACAGCAGACCCCGATCCTTCAGATCCTTCAGGATCATGGGGTCCGCGTCCTTCACGAAGGTGCCGGCCCAGGCCGTTCCCTCGATGAATTTACCCTGGGTGTCCACCAGGTTCACGAAGGGCAGGCCGTTCTCCCGGCATACCCGGTTGTCGTCCTCGCCGAAGGCCGGCGCGATATGCACGATGCCCGAGCCGTCCTCCATGGTGACGTAGTCGTCACACACCACGTACCAGGCTTTTTTGTCCGGCTCCACGAAGCGGTACAGAGGTTCGTATTCCATGCCCCGCAGGCTCTCGCCCGGGAACTCGTCCAGGACCTGTATTTCTTTCCCCTCGAATACCTTGTCCGCCAGGGCGCGGGCCATGATGTAGTTCTCCCCCTCCACGGTCAGCCGGCAGTAGGTATCCCGGGGATTCACGCACAGCGCCAGGTTGCTGGGCAGGGTCCAGGGCGTGGTGGTCCACGCCAGCAGCCAGGTATTCTCCTCCCCGGCCACGCGGAACCGCACGAAGGCGGAAACCTCTTTCACATTCTTGTATCCCTGGGCCACCTCATGGCTGGACAGGGCCGTCCCGCATCGGGGGCAGTACGGCACGATCTTGTGTCCCTGATACAGCAGCCCCTGCTCGTGGATCTTCTTCAGGCTCCACCATTCGCTTTCGATGTAGCTGTTTTCATAGGTGATATAGGGATGCTCCATATCCACCCAGAAGCCGACCTGCTCGGACATCTTCTCCCACTCGTGCAGATATTTCCACACGCTCTTCTTGCATTCCGCGATGAAGGGCTCGATGCCGTACTGCTCGATCTGCGGTTTCCCGTCCAGGCCCAGGCTCTTTTCGACCTCCAGCTCCACCGGCAGGCCGTGGGTGTCCCAGCCGGCCTTGCGCAGCACGCTCTTTCCCTTCATGGTGTGATACCGCGGGATCAGGTCCTTGAAGACCCGGGTCTCGATATGGCCGATGTGGGGCTTTCCGTTGGCTGTGGGCGGCCCGTCAAAGAAGGTGAATACGTCGTTCCCGTCCCGGTGATGGTAGGATTTGCGTATGATGTCCTTATCCTTCCACAGTTGGGCGATCTCCCGTTCCCGGGCCGTAAAGTTCATATCGGTTGCTACTGGATTGTACATATATATTCCTCCGGTTGTTTCTTTCTCTGTTCCGCCTGCGATCGCCGCGAACCGCTCTGCCTTCGCGTTCGTTCGCCCATCGCGGGCTCCTCATCAATATCCTCCGGCCATTTCCTTCAGGTCGGTGATCTCTTTCAGGGTGCCTTCCGCGTACCGCTTCTCGGCTTCGGCCATGATCTTCTCCGTGGCGCTCA
>CAMKJS010000026.1 GCA_946413245.1 uncultured Clostridia bacterium | reverse complement strand
CGGAACTTGGACAGGGAGATACTGTTGGGCAGGGAGCCCCCGGTGAATCCGCCGATCATGCGCCTGTCGATCTCCCGCCAGGTGGTGCTGTCCGTGTCGGGCCGGCTGTTGTCCGTCACCACGTAGGACGCGCTGGTGATCTGGTTTTCCGCCAGCTGATTCCGGGAGAACAGCACGATATCCTGCCAGTATTCCGGGTATCCGCGGCGGGTCAGCTTTTCAGCCATCACCAGCATATCCTTGAGGCAGCAGGTTTCGCAGTGTTCTTCGCCCATGGGATGCCACTGGGCGTATTCCGGTACCCAGCCGAAGGAAGACGACAGGGAACGCACGTAATCGTATATGCCTTTAGCGGCGGCCAGATATCCCGGATCCCCCGTGGCATCGGTCAGATCCGCCAGGCCGGAAGCCACCCAGACAGCCGAGTGGACGTGACCGAAAAAGGCGTACTGCCAGCTGAAATACCGGGACGGACCCAGAATCTGGTTGGCCAGGCCCTGCGCCAGATCCAGCGCCGCCTCGTCCCCCCATTCCAGCGCCCGGGTCATCAGGCCGGGAATCACCACGCCGTTCCGGATGGGCTGTTCCCCCCGGCCCGTATGCCGGGTCAGATCAAACCCGCCCTCCAGCAGATACACGTCGTTGGGAAATTCATAGATGGGCTTTTCCTCCGGAGAATCTCCGGACCAGAAGGTGCGCACCTTGCGCTCAATTACCAGGGAACGCATACCGTGAACGAGGCCGGTGATTTTATCCTCTATATCCCGGTCTCCGGGATTCTTGCGGAGAATTCGGTTCAGGGCGGGCAGAATATAGCCCATTTCATGGAAGGAGGCGTGCATGGTGTGGGTCCAGGGGTAGCGCCGGTGATAGCGAAGCCCCATGGGCCCCCAGCTGCTGCGCAGGAAAGCCTCAAACCCCGCGAGCACTTCCTTCCCTTCCTCTGTATCCAGCACCTGCATGGCGCTGTCCAGCCCCTCGTACCAGGAGCCGACCAGCTCCGCGTCGTCCACCCGGCAGTGGGCAGCCTCCGCCGGCTTCATATTGGGCAGGATCAGCCAGTACGGCAGATACCCGTTCTTTTCGTCCACCATGCTGGTAAGATAGTGGAAAGCCAGCTCCGCCATATGCCGGGGATCAAAATGCTGATATTTCGTCATGAGGCCATACCGCCTTTCTGTATGAGAGGCTTTTTCATCGCTTTCATCCTACAATATTCCGCTGTTCCTGTAAAGGTGATATCAGAAAAATAGCAGCCGGATCATAAAAACGTACAGGCCAAAAGATGGCGTATCTGGCAGATTATCGGGCAAAATATCATAAAATTGGTCAAAAAATCAGATGTTTTGTCTTGCCTTTCTCCTCCGGGCTTGGTATGCTGATTCCGAAAAAGACAAAGAAAAATGCAAAGCCCGGGGAAAGGAGGCAGCGGCCGTGACAGCTTCGAATACGACGATCCGGAGTAACAAAAGGCGTTCCTTTATGCGCCGGGTCCGCAAGCACAAGCTTCATCTGATTATGATTCTGCCGGTCATCTGCTGGTATCTGCTGTTCCGGTACGGCCCCCTGTACGGTATTACGCTGGCCTTTAAGGAATTCAGGATGCTCAGCGGAATCACGGGAAGCCCGTGGGTCGGCTTCGCCAATTATGAGCAGCTGTTCAAAAGCTACAATTTCTGGAACGTGTTCCGCAACACAGTCACCATCGCCGCGCTGAAGTTCGTGTTCGGCTTCCCCGCGCCGATCATCCTGGCGCTCATGCTGAATGAGCTGCGGCTGCAGAAATACAAGCGGGTGGTGCAGTCCCTGAGCTATCTGCCCCATTTTATTTCCTGGGTCATCCTCACCGGAATCTTCATGGTGATTCTCTCCCCCACCCGGGGGCCCATCAATACGCTGCTGAAATCCATGGGGCTGGAAAGCATCTATTTCCTGGGGGATCCGCGGTATTTCCGGGGCACGCTGGTGGTCACCGGCATCTGGAAAGGCGTGGGCTGGGGCTCTATCGTATACCTGGCCGCCCTGGGCGGTGTGAACGAGGAACTGTATGACGCGGCCCGGGTGGACGGCTGCGGCCGGTGGGCCCGCATCTGGCACGTGACCATTCCGGGTATCATCCCGGTCATCACCATCATGCTGATCCTGTCTGTAGGCAGCCTGGTGGAGGATGATTTCGACCAGATTTTTAATCTGCTGAACGACGCGGTGCTGAGCGTGGGTGACGTGTTGGGCACGTTTATTTACCGCCAGGGCGTCAAAAACCTGGATTACGGCTACGCCACCGCTGTGGAGCTGTTCCGGAATCTGATTTCTCTGGTGCTGGTGCTCAGCGCCAATTACTTCTCCAAACGCGTCAACGACTACGGTCTGTGGTAAAGGAGGGAAGCAGTATGAGCAGCGTTCCCGTAAAGCGCGGCAGACGGAAACACCGGATTTACGAAAGCAAGGGCGAACCGTATTTCCAGGCGTTCCTGATCATCTTCTTCGCCATTCTGAGCATTACGTTCGTGTATCCCTACTGGCACGTACTGGTCAATTCCTTTACGACGCCCAACTTTGCTTCTGCCTCCGGGTTCCGGCTGTGGCCCCGGGAGTTTTCCACCGACGCCTACCGCCACATGCTCAGCGCGAACTACCTGTGGAGCGGGTATAAAAACACGCTGATCGTCGTAGCGCTGGGCTGGGCGCTGTCCATCACCGGCGTGGTGCTGTCGGCTTATCCGCTGTCCAAAAAGGATCTGCCCCTGCGCGGTTTCTTCACCAGTCTGATCCTGGTCACCATGTTCATCTCCGGCGGCATGATTCCCACGTATCTGCTGGTCAACAACACGCTGCATATGCGCAACAGCTTCTTTGCCATCGTGCTGCCCCAGTGTATCTCCACCTCTCACGTGATCATCGCCCGGAATTACTTCATGACCCTGCCCAACGATCTGGAGGAAGCAGCCACCATCGACGGGGCCAACAGCTGGCAGGTGCTCTGGCGGATCATGCTGCCCCTGAGCGGGCCGATTCTGGCCACCATCAGCCTGTGGGTCATCGTCAGCAACTGGAATGCTTATTTCAACTGCCTGCTGTATATCACCGATCCCAAGAAATTCGTGCTGCAGGTGGTGCTTCGCCGCATTATTCTGACAGACTCCAAGGAGATGACCGCCGCCAGCGAAGCCGTCACCAACACCACCGACACGGATATCGTGACGCTGCGCGCCGCGTCCATCATGCTGGCAACCATTCCGATCATCTGCGTCTATCCCTTCCTGCAGAAGTACTTCGTCAAGGGTGTGCTGATTGGGTCCCTGAAGGGATAAACCGATGACGACCGCCGGTGACGGAATTCTCGTCGTCGGTTTACTCAACCGAAAAGGAGCAAGCTCCTCTGTGAGGAGTTGCGATGATTGAGCGAACGGAACAGAACCTGTCAGGGCGCTGACCCTGATAAAATAAAAAGGAGGTATCCCCATGAAGAAACTTGTTGCCCTGCTTCTCGCTCTGACCCTGATCCTGGGCTGCGCAAGCGCGCTGGCCGAGGTGGATCTGAGCAAGTACGTGTCCAACCCGGAGGAAAAGTTCACCATCGAATGGCTGGCCGGCCATGACACCAGCGCCATCGCGGAGAACGACACCGTGGTTGCCTGGCTGGAAGAAAAGTTCAACGTGGACCTGAACGTATGGTTCATCGAGCGGGAAAACTACGATGAACTGCTCACCACCCGCATCATGGGCGGCGAGATCCCCGATGTGTTCATGCTGCAGAACGCCCAGCAGTTCTCCAAGTACATCAAGCAGAACCTGGTCATGGAGCTGCCCCTGGAAGTGATCCAGCAGTGCATGCCTGAAAGCTATGCCTGGCTGCTGGAATACGATCCGGAGTGCTTCAGCACCGTATCCTACAACGGCCACAACTACGGCCTGCCCCGCGTCAACGGCGACGGCTACTTCAACTACGCCCCCTTCTGGCGTGCCGACTGGCTGGAGAAGGCCGGCTACACCGACGGCAAGGTGCCCATGACGCTGGAAGAATGCGAGGAAGTTTTCTACAAGTTCGCCAATGAAGATCCGGACGGCAACGGCGAGAAGGACACCTACGCCCTGAGCCTGACCGGTATGAACCCCATCTTCGGCGCTTTCGGCGCGCTGCCGGACCGCTGGGTGGACGACGGTGAAGGCAACCTCATTTACGGCGGCGTCTATCCCGGCATGAAGGACGCCCTGACCCTGCTGGCCAAGTGGTACAAAGACGGCCTGATCGATCCCGAGTTCATCACCGGTGAAAACCAGGGTGGTTACTGGGCCCTGTCCGTCCCCTTTGAAAACGGCCAGATCGGCTTCTCCTCCTCCGGCGCATACTATCACCTGGCGCCCGACTTCGACGGACCCAGCAACGAGGAAACCGGCGAGGGCGGCAACTTCCAGTACGGCCGCACCATGCGGACCTTCGCTGCCACCGTGGGCTATGACAAGATGATCATCGGCTACAACCCCACCGGCCCGGACGGCAAGCAGGGCGGTGAAAGCTGGGGCCTGACCACCGACGAAGCCATGGTGTTCAGCTACAAGCTGGCCGATCAGCCCGCCAAGCTGGCCCGCATCCTGGAGATCATCAACACCATCGGCTCCGATTTCGATACCTGGCTCAAGATCTGGAACTGGGATCTGGAATCCGATCAGTATGACTACGACGAGCTGATGGGCTACATCGCCAAGGAAGGCCATACGCGCGCCGACGAGGAAACCCACACCAACATGTTCAACACCCTGCAGAATCCCTTCTTCGCCATGAAGGTGAAGCCCGCCCAGTATGAATGGGCGAAGAGCCTGCCCCAGTTCCGCACCGGCGGCTATTCCAACACCATGCTGCCCATCACCACCGCCTCCATGCCCCAGTACTGGGAGAATCTGGATGCCCTGCGCAAGATGACCTATGTGCAGATCATCACCGGCGAGAAGCCCGTGGAAGCCTTTGACGAGTTTGTGGCGCAGTGGAACGAAATGGGCGGCGCCCAGATCACCGAGGAGGCCAACGAATGGTATCATTCCCGGTAATTTCGTGAATCGTTGATTTCCGTAAAAACATATCTGTTAACTTACGGCGGGGCTGCTTTCGCGGCAGCCCCGCCGTATCCCTGTGCCGGGATCCCGGCGGAAAGGAAGCACAGCCATGCGCCTGCCAGACGCGTTTCAGACCAAACATCCCCTCCGTTTCAGGCAGGACGGCGGATACCGCATCCTGATGATGAGCGACGCCCACCTGAAGCCCGGCAAGGAGGAACGCACCCTCCGCGCCATGGAGACCCTGATCGACGGAACCCGTCCGGATCTGGTACTCCTGAATGGCGACAACGTAGCCGCCTTCACCTCGCCTGAGATGTTCGACGCGCTGCTGGGCCTTCTGGCCGCGCCGATGGAAGAGCGGCATATCCCCTGGGCCCATGTGTTCGGCAATCACGATCAGACGCCCGAGGTGCCGAAGGTTTACCAGGAAGCCTCTTATGAGCGGTATCCGTACTGCGTCTCCAAGGCCGGACCGGAGAATCTGCCGGGCTGCGGCAATTACTTCCTGCCCGTTCTGGATGAAAACGATGAGCCGGTATTCGGCATATGGGGTATCGATTCCCAGCAGGATTTCAAAAGTCAGACCGTGCCCCTCTCCTATCCCGGCGATCTGTACTGGGACGTGCTGATGCCCAGTCCCATCGTTTCCTATTCGGATTACGACCTGATCCGGTTCGAGCAGGTCATGTGGTACTGGAACACTTCCGTGGAGCTGGAAAAGCTCTGCGGCCGTAAAATCCCTTCCCTGATGATGTTCCATGTTCCCCTGATCGAGTTCCATAGCATCCTGCTCAACGCGCACCGCACAAAGCTCCGGGGGGAATACAACGAAAGGCTCAGCACTTCCGAAATTAATTCCGGCATCTTTGCCGCGGCCTTCCAGCGGGGTGACGTGAAGGCGATGTTCGCCGGGCACGATCACATCAACACCTTCGACGGCATTTACTGCGGTATCCGCATGGGGTTCGACGGCAGCATCGGCTATGAGGCTTACGGCTGTCGGGACAACGATCCGGGGCATGACCGGGAGCGCCTGCGCGGCGGCCGGCTCTTCGAGATCAGCATGTCCGATCCCTGGGATATCCGCACGGACATGGTGTTCGTGAGGAATTTTGAATAGGTCCGGTATTTCAGCGTTCCGGGGTTCATTCTTTGCTTTGCCCATATTTTTTTCGCGAAAAATCCGGTTTTCGTGTATAATGAGTGCATGATACTCATACAGCAGAGGCGGAGGATTCGGTCGTGAAAAGCAAGCGGATGGTGAACCTGGCCAGCATTTGGATCATCGTGATTTTCACCGTGATCGCCTTAACGCTGCTGGGAATTTTCGCGCTGGTTTATTCGTCTGTCCTGAACCGGGAGATGAACAGTACCCTGCGGGAAGAAGCATCCGTGCTTTCGGACAACGCCGATTATCAGATTCTGGAACCCCTTCGCGGCGAACCTGCCCGCCGTCTGGCCGCAAAGGAAGGCTTCGCGGATACGGTGCAGTCCGTTTCCCTGAGGGGAGAGGCGGGCAGCATGGAGATCCAGGCGCTGTCCGGATGGTGCGCCGCGGTGTGCGCGGCTACGCCGCCCTGCGACAGGGTGGAGCTGTATTTCCCCGAAACCGGCATGGCCGTCGGTTCCGACGGGGTTCATTATCTGGATGATAAAAAATATACGGTGCGGGAGAGTCCCTATTCCTTTCTGGCGGGTCTTGAGCCGGAAAGCATGATCTGGCTGCGGCAGACTTTTTCGGAAAACGGGGAAACTGTTCCCTACATCGTCTATGTGCGCCCCATGCCCGGTGTTTTCCCCGGAGGAAAAACGCCCATGATCGTGTCAGCGGTCAGGGAGGAAAAGCTGCATACGCTGCTTCGGCAGTCCCTGCGCACGCTGGGTGACGCGGACATGGTGTTTCTTTCCGATATTCACGGCGTAATCTGGAGCGCGGAGGACACATCCCGGGTAGGCACCGTCCTGCCGATCGCGCAGCTCAATGCCCAGTCCTGCCGGCTGGAGGACGGGCAGGAGGTACTCCTCGCGGAAAGCGCCAGCTCCGCCAGCGGCTTCATTTACGTGCTGGCCCGTCCGAACTCCGGCTGGTTCCGGAATTACAACAGCACCTTTTCCCTGTGGGCGATACTTTGCATGCTCCTGCTCGGCGCCGGAATGGTCGCTGTTTTGTGGGTACTCATGGCTCATTATTCCCGACCCATGCGGCGTCTGATCCGGCACTACGCCATTCCCGAAAGCGAACAGGGCGGGAACAGCCTGGTGTCTTCCCCCAGCGAGCATTTTTCCCGCATTGAAACAGCGCTCCGGGATATGAGCAAAATCAAGGTGCAGCAGGATCAGTTCCTGCGGCAGAACCGCCCGGTGCTGCGTGCCGCGTGGCTGAACCGCCTGATTACCGGCGAAGCGCATTATACCGGGCCCGTGCCCGAGCTGGAAATCGATTTCCCCTATCCCCTTTTTCAGGTGGTAATGCTGTCCGATATACCGTCTCCGGAAACCGAGGAAAGCATTCTTGCCTGTTTCCCGGAAGGGTTTAAAACCGCGGTGTTCACCAGCCGGGAGAAGGAGCGGGTATTCCTGATCAACCACGGGATGGACCCGGACGCCGTGCCCGGAATTCTGCGGCAGGCTTCGGAATCGCTGGAGGAGAAAAACATCCCCCTGGTGTTCGGTGTCGGTATACCGGTGGATACGGAAAGCCGCATTCAGGTCAGCTTCCGTTGCGCGCGCCGCGCGCTGTCCGGCCGGTATTTCGGCGACAGCGGCCGGGTGTTCGTGTTCGAGGCGAAAGACACGCCGAAGAGCGAGGAAACCATGATCCAGCTGATTTCCCGCCTGTATTCCCTTTCCTCCCTGATCCGGCGGCAGGCCGCGGATGAGACCAACGAAGAAATCGACGCCATCGTGGCAGAGCTGAAGGAGAATACCCCCTATCTGAACATCATGCGCAGCGTGATGCTGACCACCGCCATGTTCCTGTGCAAAATCGTGTACGATATGAAGAGCAGGCCGGAGGACGTGTTCGGCGAAGATCTGATGGATACCTACTACCACATTGAAGACATCAGTTCCTTTTCCTCGCGTCTCCGGGAAGACAGCATGGCCCTGATCGCATGGCTGTCCAGGGAGAGCAGCGAAAGCAACCGAAGCGTGGTGCAGTACGCAATCCTCCACATCCGCAACGCTGATCCCGCCGGGCTGTCCATTCAATCCATCGCGGACGCGCTGGGCATCAGCACCGGGCACCTGAGCCGGCTGTTTCATCAGGAAACAGGCAGGAAGCTGATGGATTACCTGCAGGAAACCCGCATGGAGCACGCCGCCCGCCTGCTTCGGGAAAACGAACTGACCAACGAGCAGATCTGCGCGGCCGTGGGATACAGCAGGGTGCAGTATTTTTCCTCCAAGTTCAGGGAGTATTACGGCGTCACTCCCAACGAGTATCGTCGGAAAAGCCGTTCGGAGCAGATCGCGCCGGCGGAAACCGCCGGATAATTGTCCGCGTCGGAGAAAGGGGTTCGTATGGAAAACCGCTGTGAATTTCTGCCGCCCCGGGCTATGCGTTTTTCAGGGATTTATCAGGATTATCTGCGTTTCACGCTGGAAAAGCAGCTGCTTTCCCCTGAAACCTGGGCGGCCTTCGTCCGGGTGTTCCGCGGCGATTCCGACGACGCGGACCGGGGCTGGCGGTGTGAATACTGGGGCAAAATGATGCGCGGCGCATGCCTGTGCTACCGGGCGACAGGCGACGAAACCCTGTTCAGGCTGCTGCGGGACACCGTAACGGATCTGCTGGCCGCCCAGCGCCCGGACGGTCGCTTTTCCACCTATTCCGCTGACTGCCAGCTGACAGGCTGGGATCTGTGGGGCCGGAAATACGTAATGACCGGGCTGATGCACTTTCTGGAAATCTGCCGGGAGGATGCCCTTCGCGGCCGGATTCTCTCCGCGCTGATCCGGCACGCGGACGCGGTGACGGACCTGGTGGGGCCGAGAAAAGCCGTAATCACAGAAACCTCGGATTACTGGGGCGGGGTCAATTCCTGCTCCATCCTGGAGCCGTTCATGGCTCTCTATACGCTGACAAAAGAGGAACGGTATCTCCGTTTTGCTGAATACATCCTGTCCACCGGGGGATGCCGGGACGGCAATCTGATCGAAATCGCGCTGGAAAACAGGATCCCGCCCTGTGAATATCCGGAGACGAAGGCGTATGAAACCATGTCCTTCTTTGAAGGCGTGCTGGCGTATTATCAGGCGACGGGGAAGGAAAAATATCTCCGCGCGGTCATGAACTTTTTTCAGGCGGTCACGGAAACCGATCTGACCGTAATCGGCTGCTGCGGCTGCACCCACGAGCTGTTCGACCGTTCATCCCTCCGCCAGACCGAACCCTCCCGGAACATTATGCAGGAAACCTGCGTATCCGTCACCTGGATGCGGCTGTGCGCCAGGCTGCTGATGCTGACGGGAGACAGCCGGTATTATACCTGTCTGGAAAGGACAGGCTACAACGCCCTGTACGGGGCGGTTAACCTGTACGGCCAGACCCAGTTCGACAGGCAGACGAAGACGGATCTGAGCGGTCTGCCCTTTGACAGTTACAGTCCGCTGACCGACGGACGCCGGGGTATGGGCGTCGGCGGACTGAAGCGTTTCTCCTTCGGCGGTTTTTACGGCTGCTGCGCCTGCATCGCTTCGGCGGGAATTGCCCTGCTGCCATTGACGGCGGTCATGCAGGCCGGGGACGGCGTGTATGTAAACGCGATGTTTTCCGGCCGGGTATCCTTCCGCGCCGCGGACGGCAGGCGCGCGGGGCTGACCGCCGGCAGCGGTTATCCCGGAGAGGGATGGCTGCTGCTGACGATGGACACGGAAGAAGGACCCGCGGAGTTTACGCTCCGGCTGCGGGTCCCTGATGAGTTTCTGGAAACGGAAATTCTCGTAAACGGCGCCTGTCTCGAGAATCCGCATCCGGAAAACGGATACGTCTGTGTAAAGCGGCTCTTTGCTTCCGGGGACACGGTGGAAGTCCGCGGGAAAATCCCGTTGATCCGGGAAACGGTCGGCAGCCGGGACGCGTTCCGCTACGGCTGCGTTGTGCTGGCCCGGGACGAGGCGAAAGAACCTGATTTCGACAGTCCCGCCGCGCTGCCGGAAACGCTTTCCTGGCGGATGCTTCCGCCGGAAAAGAATGAAATGGTACGCATCCTGATTGATCAGCAGCCCGGCCTTCCGCCTCTGCTGCTGACGGATTACGCCTCCTGCGGGAAACGATGGAACCGGGAAAAAAGCAGGGGCACAGTCTGGTTATAGCTCTTCCCCGTGAAGCCAGAGCAGGCGGGCCTGACGGGGATGGGAAAACCGGAGGGAAATCCCGTATTCCGCGGCGTCAGCCCCGCGGATTTCCCGGATCTCTCCGGTGTCCTCGTCGGCAAGGGTGATTCTCCCCTTTTCGCCCGCAAAGGCCAGGGTGACAGTCAGCATGTCCTCCGCGCATTTTTCCTGCCGGAACGCCAGCAGCGCTCCGGCAGCAGTATCCGGATCCCAGAAGGCATAGGCGGTGAATCCAAAGATGTCTTCCTCCGTGTGCCATGGCGTCAGCACATAGAAATCCTTCAGCAGATACGCGCCGATCCGTTTCCACTCCCGGAGGCCCCGGCGGAGCATTTCGAAATCCTGATCCGGATCCTGTACGAACTGGGAATCCACATTCAGAATCGGAAGGTAGGACGCGCGCCACACGTACAGGTCCAGCGTTCCGACGGGCGACAGTTGATCCCGTTTTTCCTTGTTGTTGGCGCCGCACATGGGTACCCATCGGTTCAAGGCGGTGGTCATGGACAGCCGCAGTGCGGTAGTGGTGCGGTCCGCGTCGCTGCGCAGCACCGGAACCCCCCGGCGGAGGGATTCCAGATCGTTCCTCCCGCCGCCGCTGGCGCAGGAATCCACAAATCCGCACCCGCAATAGGAAAGAGTGCAGGCGATGATTTCATCCCACATGCGGTAGTGGGCGTCGATGAATCTGCTTTCGGTGATCCCGCGGCGGTCTTCGCCCTCCAGGCTGTCCAGATACTGCCACAGGGCGGCCTGGTCGCTGTTGTTGTCCTCCCGGTACAATTCCACTTTGTTTTCCCGCAGGGTTTTCCGGATGCGGCTGACTGTCCACCGGTAACAGGCCGGATCGCCGATATTGTTGGAGATGGCTTTGATCCCGGGCATCCGGACAGCCCACCTTGCGTCGTATCCCCAGTTTTTCTCCAGGGATTCCGGGTCCGTCACCCGCTCGGGCTCAAACCACATGAGGGTTTTCATGCCGTGGGCCCGGGCAAAATCCGTGGACGCGAGAAAGGTTTTTCCCGGCCATTTGACAGGATCCAGCGTCCAGGTACCCACCGTGCCCCACCAGTCCCGAACCGGGCTGGATCCGTCCGGCGCGGTGTACCAGCCCGCGTCAAACCACCGGAAATCCGTTTTCACGTCTTCCGCGATCATTTTTTCCAGCGATGGCCGCCAGGTATCGAAGCTCTCCGAAATGCTTCCGTCGGAATTG
Organism: uncultured Clostridia bacterium; assembly: GCA_946413245.1. GTDB lineage: Bacteria > Bacillota > Clostridia > Christensenellales > Aristaeellaceae > Aristaeella. The sequence goes on along the minus strand of CAMKJS010000026.1, from coordinate 25,595 downwards.
GGCCGCCCGGTATCGCCGGCAAGGCAGCAGGTGGAAAAAGGCTGAAGCGGCGTACCGTTTCCGTCGGCAGGAGGCAGGTTATGAGCAACGAACCAGCTCCGCCAGTAATTCGTGGCATAGTTTTCGTTGCGCTCCCGGTACGGCGCGCATACGAACAGCGCGGTCCTGATTGACTCACCGGGTTTCAGCCTGGTCCGCAGGTGATTGACAGATCCCGCGCGGTATTCCGTAACGCCCTCCGCGGCGTCGTAGCGGAAATCCGCCCGCCAGGAACCTGCCCAGCCGATGGCCAGCATGACCCCGCCATCCCCGTATTCCAGATTGAAGTACGGAAAATTCACATGGGTGGCCCGTCCGCTGTTGGATTCGAAGGAACGCCGCTGGGCAGCCACATCCAGGGCGTAGGGCCGGTAGTTGTTTCCGTGATCTCCCAGGATGCCCTTGAGCGTGGGATATTTGCCGGGAAACCTGAGAACGGTTTCCGCGTCAGCCAGGATGTCCGTATCCCGCCGGCCCCGGTTTTCAAACCACACGGTCCATTCCGAAACGCCGTACAGCGGATAATGGGAACAGCGCAGGGTCACAAAAAGCGCGTCGTCCTTTTGCCAGCAAAGCTCCGTGGTTTCCCTGTCCTCCTCCCGGCGAACGCTCTTGCCCACGCGGGTAAACAGGCTGTCCGGAAAGCCCCGGACAAGCTGTCCCCCGTAGGAAAAGCAGAAAGGAAACGCAGCAGGATCCTTCAGGATCGCTTCGTACCACTTGTCCGCCTCCGGATTCCGATAGGATACGCGCATCATAGCTCATCTCCTGACGCTTTTCACTGTCAGCAGTAATTATACCACAAAGGCCTCAAAATTCATCAACCGAACGAAGTTTGAGGGATGATTCGCCGAAGGGTGTTTAGGGAATGAATCGCCGAAGGGAGTATGAGGGGCGATCGGAAAGCCCCTCAAAGATCAGCCCAAAGAGCAACCAAGGGAAGTTTGAGGGGGATAATCGGACCGAAGGGTGTTTGAGGGAGTATTCGGACCGAAGGGTGTTTGAGGGGCGATCGGAAAGCCCCTCAAAGATTAGTTGAAAAACTGAACCCAAAGGAAGTTTGATAGAACAATCGGTCCAAAGGATGTTTGAAGGAGTATTCGGACCGAAGGGTGCAAACGAAGGAAGCGTCTCCCCAGTGGGGAGTGCCGAAGGCAAGCGACCTGAGTTTGTTAGCGCGAAACGAGTACAGACGCCGCCCCAAGGCGTTTGTACGACGATTGAGCGAACGGACTTGGGGGCGATCGGAAAGCCCCTCAAAGATCAGCGAAGAATTTTGGGCAAGACAACCCAAAAGCAAAAATATATCATCCGAAGGAGGTTTGGGGGGCGATCGGAAAGCCCCCCAATGAGAACCATGATCAAGCTTAACACCTGGGGCCAGGGCGCCCTCTTCGCCTTCTCCGGTCTGGAAGGCCAGACCCATTTCAACACCCAGCTCGTCGGGGCCCTTCTCGGCGACCACCCCGGCATCCACTTTTTCTCATCCGACCCCTTCGATCTCTACATGGACACGACCGACGTTTCCGGCCTCGTCTGGGAAATCGTCGCTTCCGATATCATTCTGGGCAAAGCATTCATCCGGAACGAATGGCAAAAACTCTGCTTCGCGTTCAGTTCGAACGCCACTGTGGTCGGAATCTGCCCTGCCGGCAGTCTCAGGCTCGTGTTCGCTTCCGGGAAAAACGATCCCGCTGTATCCCTGCATACAGCCGGGACGGAAGACGGCTGCTGCTTCTGCCTGTCCCTGGAAGGCGGCGCGGAATGCAGTCGGCAAGCCGTCGAAGAACTCATCGAAAAACGAATCTCCTTCTTCGACAGATTTCAGCCGGTAAACCTGAACGAAGCCGTGGGCAAAACTTATCTCCACGCCGTCTCCGTCATGAAATCCCAGGTTTATACACCCGAAGGCGTCTTTAAGCATTTATGGACGACGCCGGAGCGATATCCCCATCAGAAGCTCTGGCTCTGGGATTCCTGCTTTCACAGCCTCGGCAACCATATCATCAGCGAGCAGCTGGCGATGGATTCGATTCTCTCCGTGCTGGATACCCTGCAGCCGGACGGCATGATCCCCCATCTTTCGTCTCCCGATCAGCATTCCAAAATCACCCAGCCGCCGCTGCTCGCCTGGAGTGTCGAAAAAATTGTCCGAAGAACCGGAAACACGGATTTTGCCGCCCGGTGTTACGATGGGCTGACCCGGTATCTGCAATGGGATATGGATCACCGCAGAACCGAATCCGGATTATTCTTCTGGCATATCAACAGGGATCAGGCCCATAACCGGTGTGACGAATCCGGCATGGACAACTGTTCCCGCTTTGACGATGTGGAAGAGATGGAATGCATCGACTTTTCCTGCTTCATGAAAAGAGAAGCGGACGCCATGAGCTCTCTGGCAAACGCCCTTTCAAAAGGCACCGATGCTGAAAAATGGGCTGCATACGCCCGGGAGCTGTCCCTGCTGATCAACGAACGCCTGTGGGATGAATCGGATCAGATGTACTGTGATTTTGAAGTGAAGGCGCAGAAGCTGCACAGATTTCAGTCGATCTGTTCCTTCCTGCCGCTGTTTGCCGGAATCTGCTCCGACAGGCAGAAGGAAGCGCTGGTCGCGTCGCTGAAGGATCCCAAAGCGTTTAAGACGCCTTTTTCGGTCCCGACGATTCCTGTATCCGATCCGACGTTCGGAACGGATCTGTGGTGCGGACCGGTATGGATCAACTATGTGTATCTGCTCGCGGAAGGGCTGTACCGTTACGGAGAGAATGAACTGGCGGATGAAATCATCCGGAACACAGTCGAAGGAATCGCTCGTATCTTCATCAACGACGGAGTCTTTTATGAATATTACGACAGCCAGTGCCTGGTCTCACCGTCCCGGTTTGAGCGGAAAGGCGCGCCGATCATTCCTTATGTCTTTTCGAAGAGAATCACGCAGACCATCCGTGATTACGGCTGGACCGCCACGCTTTACGCGGCTCTCGTTCACGAACACCCGAACCTGTTCAGTTCAGTTTCTTCCTGATCGTCAGGATGTTCTTTCCGTCCTCATACTGATAAAGCATCTCATCCATAATTTTCTTAGCCATAAAAATCCCCAGACCGCCGATTTTCCTGTCCTCGGCGGAGAGCGTGACGTCCGGGTCAGGCTTTTTCAGCGGGTCATAGGGAATACCGCTGTCGATGAAAGTGATCCGGACAATCCGGGAATCCTGCTCCGCCTCGATCCGGATGGTGGCGTCTCCCGTGCCGGGGGCATAGGCATAGCTGGCGATGTTGATGAATAATTCCTCCACCACCACATCCAGCCGCATCTGGCTTCTCAGGGGACAATTCAGTTCCTCCAGGTATTCGTCCACGAAGGAGAGCACCTTCTTCAGGTTTTCCGCCTTGGCCTCAAGTGTGATTTCACGCATTGTCATATCCCCCGATACTGAAAGTTGAGCATGGTGATATCGTCAAACTGCGGGGCGTCTCCCACAAAAATATCGATTTCCTTCCAGACTGTCTGCAGCAGCGGACGCGGTGCGGCGAGCGGATCACGGTTCATCACGTCCAGCATCCGCTCCGTGCCGAACATCCGGTTGTCCGCGTTGGTAGCCTCCGGCACCCCGTCGGTATACACAAACAGGCTGTCCCCGGGATGCAGCTCGAAGGAATGCTCCCGGAAATGAACGCCCTGTATGGCGGCGACAGCGGGAGAATGACGGTACTGTACGAGCTCATATTTGCCTCCGGCGCGCCGGATCACGGGATGCTCGTGCCCCGCGTTGGCAGCCAGGCCTTTTCCCGTGGAAATCTCGATGACTGCCAGCCATACCGTCACGAACAGCTCGGCTTCGTTGCCCTCGCAGAGCTGTTCGTTCACATTGTTGAGGATTTCCGCCGGGCTGTCGCCCATCTGCGCCCGGCTCTTGATCAGCGTCTTGGCAATCACCATGAACAGCGCCGCGGGCACGCCTTTACCGCTTACGTCCGCCATTACCAGGGCGATATGGTCGTCATCCACCATAAAGTAATCGTAGAAATCGCCGCCGACCTCCTTGGCCGGGTCCATCACGGCATAAAGGTCAAATTCGCTCCGGTCCGGGAATGCCGGGAAAATACGGGGCAGCATATCCGCCTGGATCTGGGTGGCCACGTTCAGTTCCGCGCCGATCCGCTCCTTTTCCGCGGTGACCTTGGTCAGGTCTTTGACGTACTGGTTCAGCGACGCCGCCATCTGGTTAAAGCTGGTCGCCAGGTCACCGATCTCGTCATTGCTGCGGACCTCGGCACGGTAGTCCAGGTTCCCGCCGCTGATGGTCATGGCGTCCTTTTCCAGCGCGATCAGAGGATCCGTAAGGCTTCTGGCGAACCGGTAGGAAACCACAAGCACCGCGATAATCAGGATCACGAAGACTGCCGCGAAAACGATCAGGGCGATCTGGATGCCCTGGTCCATCTGATAAACCGATTCCAGCACCTGCCGTTCCGGAATGCCGATGCACAGCATCCAGCTTGTGGATTCCACCGGAGCGTAGACGTAATACACGCCGTCACTCGACAGGGTAAAACCGTTGCGGCGGTTTTCCATCGCTGTTTTCACGCGCGCGTCGCTGATCAGATCGGAAACGAGAACCAGATTGCTGCTGTCCCCGGGATCGACCGTATAGCCGTCGTTGTCAATCAGGAAAACGTTTCCCTCGTTGCCCAGGTCCATACTGACGATCTGCTGATAAATATCGGAAATCAGGATGTCCATGCTGACCGAGCCGCTGAATGCCCCTTTTTCGTTGAAAAAAGGCGAAAAGCAGCTGATCATCATCCCCCGTCCGTAGGAATCCTGATAGATATTGGTAAAGCCTGTCTGCCCCAGCTCACGGGCTTTCGTGTACCACTCGGAACCGGAATAGTCGAAATGGGATTCCGCGCTGCCTTCCTCCACTCCCAGCTCCGAGGAAGGGTCGTAGGCGACGTGCAGCCCGCTTTCCGTACCGATATAGATCGTCGTAATGATGTCTTCGTTCTGCGCCATGGTGGCGTTCCAGTACGTCTCCAGGTTGCCCATCAGTTTCAGTTCCCGTTCGACGTCCGCAATCTGCACGGAATCGTCCCGCAGATAGCGCTGCATGGTCAGCACTCCCTGGTTGGCGGCGTCCGGCGGCAGCACCTCCCGCTCCACGTAATACTGCGGATTCTCGTAGAGATCGTGAATGTACGACGCGAAGCTGTTGATGGATTCCGCGAATCTTCCGAATTGGGCGTCAGCCAGGGCCGCTTTATCCGCGATGGTATTGGACAGATTGATTTCCAGTTGATTGCGCAGCGCGTCGCTGCTGCCGTTGCGGATCGCCAGCATGTTGTACACGCCTACGACGCAGACCAGGGTCAGCGCGATGAAAGAGACCAGAAATACGATAGTCCGCACCCGCTTGCGGATCGGTTTTCTTTCCTTCTTCATTCCTTATACCTCACACGACGACGCGGATCATGTTCTGGCCGTCTGAATAGGACCAGGATGCCCGCAGGGCACGGTGCCGCAGCAGCTTCAGGCTGAGCAGGTCCATCTCGTCCTCGTCTGCTTCCCTGAGAAAGGGATTATACTTCTCGCCGTCCACCCAGATACGCATCGAGATGGTGGAACCAAGCTCCACTCTGCCGCAGACCCGGGCCTCCGGCAGCTTTCTCCGGATACGGATATACAGCTCCTCCAGGCAGTTCTCGATTTCAAACACCCGCTTGATGGGCATTTTCTTTCCCAGCGCTTCTTCTTCGATCGCCTCGTTGACCGCGCCGGGGCTGGCGTCCTGTTGCGTCAGTTCGAAGGATATCCCGCCTTCTTCCCTGCTGAACGGCGGCAGGACAGGGGTGACGCAGAAGATGCCGCCCAGCAGGATATTGACCGGCAACCCCACCAGCAGGCCTGTGCTTCCCAGGATTCCTACGGTGGGAAGAATCATGTCCCGCCCAAGCAGCGCCTCGATCACGCCCCCACACAGCACGGACAGACCCACGACCATTGCTGTATAAATCCCCACGTCCCGGATATGCTCAAGGCGGACATGCCCGTTGCGGTAGATGCCGAACCAGCACAGCCAGCTCCCCATTCCGGCCAGCAGCACGCAGAGAATTTCCGCCAGACACTCCGCAGGCCCCGTCCCGCACACAAAGGCGGTGAAAACGGTGCTCATCGCGGCTCCCGCCACGGCGGCAGGCCCGAAAAACAGGCCGCAGGTAAAGGGAAGGAAGCTTTTGATTCCCACGCAGTCCGGAAAGTTGTACGCCGCCGTATAGCGGATTGGGAAATCCAGCAGGAAGTAGACCGCGCAGCCAAGCAGCAGGAACCGTACGCTGCGGGGCCACTGAAGTTTTTTATGTTTTTCCATGACTCAGCCTCCTCCTGACAGCGTCAGTCACGCCGGAATCCGCGATCAGAATCCCGCAAACCATCACCAGCGCGCCCAGCACCCGCAGCGGTGTAATCTCTTCCGGCTCCACGCCGAACAGCATCACCAGCAGTGGAGATACCGCCATGGTCATGATAATTTCCGTGGAGAAAATCAGGGACACGTTCAGCGGGCTCACATACCGCTGGGCGTAAATCTGCACAATGCCGTACAGCCCCCGGATGAAAAAGCTGATGAAGAACACGCTGCTCCAGAAGGCCGGATCAGCCGGCAGGGACAGAGGCAGCCCGCCCAGCGCCGATTCCACGATCCAGCAGATCAGGGCAATGAGAAAGTTGAACAGCGTCTGCCCCATGGCCAGCAGCGAAGGATTGGAAGTAGTGGCGTACTGTTCCGCGGTAAGCAGATACAGGGCAAAGAAAGCGTCGGCGGCAATAAGATACAGGATATGCAGATTCAGCAGCCCCATCACGTTGGCGTCCATCATGAAGAAAACGCCGAGCAGCACGATGAAAACGGCGATCACCTTGTTCTTGTCCGGTACTTTGTGAAAAATCAGGAAAGAAAGGATCACGATGAACGCGAAATAGGATGATAGCACGCAGGCCACCACGGTGGCGCTCATGCCGCGCGAGCCCAGCAGCAGGAACACGTTGAAGGCAAACAGCTCCAGGGACAGCACGATGGACTGGGTCACCTGCTTTCTGTCCAGCCGGCTCAGTTCCCGGAAGAAGACGGCAAAGGTGATCAGAAAGCCGATCAGGTTCGTCACGGCCAGGAAAGCAAAGTTGGAAACCGTATCCGGCACATTGGACAGGAAGGCGTACTGTACCGCCGCGAAAAAGGTAATGATGTACAGCGATATGTTGGCTGACAGTTTGTTCATTCCTTCACCGCCTCCCGCACAGCGAATTTGCGGATCAGCCGATCCGGCTTATAGGACAGCTTCGCCTTCCGGAGCCCTTCCACTCCCAGGTCCTCCTCCCGGTTGATCCAGGCGGTTTCCCCGCAGCACAGGCGCACCAGATCCCGGTTCAGGATCTTGTAGATGTCCTGCGCGGCGCGGTCACCCTTCTCGATCATCACGTCGTAGCAGCTGTCCGACAGAGGCGCGCCGTAGGCGTAGCCGGCAATCCCGCCGTCGATGTACACCAGGATCCCGGACAGATTCAGCTCAAAGAAGTGCTCAAGTCCCGTCCGGATCGCTTCGTCTTCGCGCTCCAGCTGGACGTCCTCCTCCCGCATCATCCGCTCCGCGATCCACCGGGCCTGGAAAGGCCTGATCTCGTCCACCTGTTCCTGCGTTTCGATCCGGCGCACGGTATACCGTCCGGCATATTGCCTTTCAAAGGTTGCGAGATCATGGCGCTTGGACGCCATTGCATGGCCCTGCAGCAGAGCCAGCCTGTCGTGGGTATACAGGTATTCGGCATACTCCCGTTTTTCCTCGATCAGAAAGCGGCCGGGAAACAAGCGCCGCAGCAGCTCCGCCGCGCTTTCCGTGACCGTTTCGAAGCGCGCGGCGCAGCCGTAGGCGCGGGCGTCTTCCAGCACGTTTTCCACCGCCCGCCGAACCGTGTCTTCCCGGTCCCGGTCGCCCAGCGGAAAAAGATATACACGTTCCCGTTCGCTGCACAGTCCGGAACGCAGCGTATACAGAAAACCGTCCTGAACGCACACCTGATCCCCGTACTTTCCGCTCATGCAGAAGGATGATGTAAAGGAATGCTGGCAGGAGCCTTCACCGTATTGATAATAATACGGCAGAAGCAGGCTCTTGGCCGGTATGGTGAGGGGTTCGAAGCTGAGCATAAGGGAGTTGTGCCTCCTTATTATCCAGTCTGCGCGCCGGTCTCTTTCAGGGCTTTTCCCGTTATCGGTTTATTATACTATATCTTCATTTCAGGCTCAACCGTCCGAACAGAAAAAAACCTTTTTATGCCAGAGGCAGCTCCTGTTCCTCCGCCATAGCCCGCACATAGTCGACCGCGGACAGGCAGTCACTCAGATCGGCAGTCTCGATGGGAGAATGGATATAGCGCGTGGCGATGGATACGCAGCACGCCGCCTTTCCGCCGCGCATAGGCTGAACGGCGTACGTGTCGGTGCCGCCGTAAGGCAGCACCTCGTTCTGCACCCGGATGCCGTGTTTTTCGGCGACGGCGTGCATGAACTCGATCACCGGCTTTGTAACGACAGTATAATCGTCCAGATACTTGACGGTGGGGCCGCCGCCCAGCTTCATGGGCACGGGATCACACTCCGGAGTATCGCCGGTGCCGGTAACGTCCAGATTGATACCGAAATCGGGATTGACGGAATACGCCGCCGCCAGCGCGCCGCCGAAGCTGACCTCCTCCTGCGTGGTGAACACGCAGTAAATATCATGAGGTGAATCGATCTTTTTCATCACCTCCGCGAGAATCGCGCAGCAGATACGGTCGTCCAGCGCGCAGCAGGCGACGCGGCTGCCCATGTCGACAAAATGCGGCGCGTAAACGCAGATATCGCCCACGGAAACATGCTTTTCCGCCTCTTCGCGGCTGCCGCAGCCGATGTCGATGAACATCTGCGTGAGCTTGGCCGGAGGCTTCACGTCCTTCTCCTCCCGGTGGATGACGCCGCGGGTGCCGTTTTCGAACACCACCTCATGCCCGACGGTCATCTCAGGGTTGATGCCGCCTACAGGCGCAAACCGCAGGAAGCCCTTTTCGTCGATATCGAGTATGATCATCCCGATCTGATCCATGTGTGCCGAGAGCATCACGCGCTTCCCGCTTGTGCCGCGCTTCAGCCCGATCACGTTTCCGAGAGCGTCGCCCGTTATCTCGTCGACGTACGGGCGAATCAGCTCCGCAAGCAGCTCCGCGATCTTCTTCTCCCTGCCGGATGGGCCGTAGCAGGCCGTAACCTTCCTGACTGTTTCTTTGAATTCGTTCATCATTTCCCCAATACCTCACAATACTTTTTGTCCAGCAGAAACGCGTCCGCAAGCAGAATCATATTTTTCATATCCTCCCAGGAAGCGACGCTCTGCGCCGAATGGATGTACCGGCACGGCAGCGAAATGCCGCCCGCCCGGCATCCGCCGAGATCGGTGTGGATCCTGCCCATATCCGTCCTGCCGTTCGTACCCTTCCGCAGCTGAAAAGGTATTTCATGGACCCTGGCCGTTTCCCGCAGCGCGTCGAACAGCCGGACGTCCACAATGGTACCCCGGTCCATGAACGTGATAGCCGGACCCTTTCCCACGCTCGTCACGGTTTCATGGCCCTTCGCCTGGGGCATGTCGTTTGCCGTGGTGCCTTCGAAATTCAGCACCAGGTCAGGCCGGACATGATCCGCGACGAGGTTCGCTCCCCGCAGCCCGACCTCCTCCTGCACGGTAAAGGCGGCATAGAGGTCGCAGTCGTATTCCTGCTTCAGCAGGGCCATAAGGACGGCGCAGCCGACCCGGTCGTCCAGCGCCTTGCCTGTAAAAAGGCCTTCCCCCAGCTCCTCAAATCGGGTGGTGAAGCAGGCGTAATCGCCGATTTTGACGTATTTCTCCGCGTCGTCCTTATCCCTGGCGCCGATATCGATCGTCAGCTCCTTATGCGGAACGCTCGCTTCATAATCCTCGTCGGACTGCAGATGGATGGGCTTGGTGCCGATAACGCCGGGTACCGCGTCCTTCCCGATCGCCACCCTTCTGCCGGGCATGACCCTGGGATCGAGCCCGGTGCAGGCGTACTCGAGCTCGCCGTCGTCGCGGATCTTCCTGATCATCATGCCCACCTCGTCCATATGGGCGGTAAGCGCGATGACCGGCGCCCCCTCTTTTTTCCGGCGGGCGTACAGATTGCCCATGGTATCGGTGAAGACCTCGTCGCACAGCGGCGTTACCTTTTCGCGGATAAACCTGCGCACCGCTCCCTCGTTGCCGCTGACCCCGTGAAGCTCCGACAGCTCTTTCAGGAAGGTGTCGTTCAGCGTAACCTCCTTCAGTCGAGACACAGCTTATCCCTCCAGTCTTCGCCGATTGCGGTGATGAACTCCGCGCAGACCCTTCCGCAGTTCAGCAGGGTCTCTGTTTTGATGGTTTCCACGTTGGTGTGCATATAGCGCAGGGGCGGAGAAACGAGGCCGCAGGGCACGCCGAGGCGTGAAATCTGCACGTCCGTGGCGTCCGTTCCGGTGGGACCCATGCCCGGCTCGTATTCCCAGCTGATTCTGGCATTATCCGCCGCGTCCTTCAGCATTTCGAACATACGGGGATGGATATTGGGGCCGACGGCGAGCGCGATCTTGTCCATATCGAAGCAGTCCGGGCAGCACGCCGATTTGCCGAAGGTAACGTCCATCACGATCGCCATATCAGGGTTGACGCTGTACGTGCCCGTCCTGGCGCCGAGTCCCGAATGTTCCTCGTCGACGGAGGCGCACATAACCACCCGGCAGTCGAACCTGCGTTTCCGGAGCAGCTCCAGGCAGTACAGCTCCGCGGCGACGAGCGCTCTGTCGTCGAGGGACTTGGAAGAAACAAAACCGTTTTTCAGATCGAGCACGTCGTCCGGCCAGAAGGTAACCCTGTCGCCGATGGACACAAGCTCCTGCGCGCGTTCCTTTCCGAGGCCGAGATCCACGGTAAGATCGTTCCATTTATAGGCTTTCTTTTGCGAAGAAGTCAGGTGGGGCGGCACCGCGCCGACGACGCCTGTAAGCACCCTTTTTCCGCACACACGTACGCGGCTTCCCGGAAGCACCCTGGGGTCCACGCCCGCGACGGAGTCGACGCGCAGCATGCCGTTGTCCTCGATTTTCGTGACCGCCATGCCGACTTCGTCCATGTGCGCCATAATCATCACGGTGGGGCCTTTTTCGCCCACCGACGCGTAGGTGTTGCCGTTTACGTCCGTCCAGACTTTCGCGCCTTCAAACCCCTCCGTAAACTCCCGGAAGAGCTCCGCCGCGGTTTCCGTGACGCCGGAACGCTCAAAGCCCGTAACGCCTTTTGCCTTGATCAGCCGGTCAAGAATTTTAACTGTTTCCATATACTCCCCTTTCCCGCAGGATTGCGGCAGGTTTTATTCCGCCTTCTGTGTTTCCCGGCAGTATTCCTGAACAATTTCCCGATGCAGCGCCTCGAAAAGATCGCCCCGCCGCATGCCGGCGTCCTTCCCGTCCACCCGGCAGGCCCGTACGCAGGGCGCGGTGGAACTGGAGGTGATGATCTCGTCCGCATTTTTCAGTTCTTCCACCGTGTACGGCGTTTCCCGGACAGGAATACCCAGCCGCCCGCAGGCCGCGATCAGATGGGCCCGGGCAATTCCGGGCAGAATCAGCTCGTCCGTCGGCGCGGTGATGAACACGCCGTCCCGGATGATATGCACGTTGCTGTGAGAGCATTCCGTCACCCGTCCGCCGGGGCGGTACAGCACGCATTCATAGCAGCCCGCCCGCTTTGCCTTCTCGTTCGCCATCACCGAAGGAATCAGGTTCAGGGTCTTGATGTTGCAGTGAAAAAAGCGGGTATCCGCATCTGTAATCAGAGAAACAGGCGCAATATCCGGATTCAGCGTCTTCGGCCGCAGGGTGACCCACAGGTTCGCCGGCCCCTCCGGAAAAGCGTGACCGCGAGGCCCGCTCCCCCGGGTCACCTGATAATACACCAGCAGATCGCCTGTATCCATCTTCCCGATCAGCTCGTACAGCAGTTCCTTCAGCTCCTGTTTCGTCACAGGAACCCGGATTTCCAGCATTTCCGCGCTGTGGAAAAGCCGGTCCACATGCTCGTCCGGCGCGAACATAATCCCGTTCCGGCACATGCCCGCTTCGTAAACGCCGTCTCCGAACCAGCAGGCCCGGTCGTTCATGGGAACGGTCATTTCGCTCAGTTCCCCGATTTTTCCGTTATAATACCCCAGTTCCTTCAAAAGAACCCCTCCTGACTGTCCCGCATTCCGGTTCATCTTATCATTGAAATCCCGTGAAATCAAGCCGTTTCGCACATTCCGCTCCGGTTGCGCCGAAAAAGCCGGATGGATATTGTATCCATATCCCTGTTGTGATAAACTCATGATTGCATTGATGATGATTTGGAGGTCGAAAAAACATGAAACTGTTTATTTCCGCGGATATTGAAGGAACGACAGGCATAACCCTCTGGGACGAAACGGAGAACGGCCACTCCCGCTACCGTTATTTTCAGGAGCAGATGACCAAAGAAGTCGCCGCCGCCTGCCAGGGCGCCCTGGACGCAGGCTGTGAGGAGATCCTGATCAAGGATGCCCACGACAGCGCCTGCAACCTGATTCCCTCCATGCTGCCGGAGGAAATGCGTATTTTCCGGGGCTGGGGCAGCGATATCATGAGCATGATGGCCGGGCTGGAGAAAGGGTTTGACGGAGTATTTTTCACAGGATATCATTCTGCCGCGGGGATGGATACCAATCCCCTTTCCCACACCATGAACACCCGGAACAATTATGTTCTGATCAACGGAACCATCGCGCCGGAGCTGATGATCAACAGCCTGACCGCCGCGTATCTGGGCGTCCCTGTCCGGCTGGTAACCGGGGATAAAGGATTGTGCGACTGGATGAAGGCGATCCAGCCCAACGTGGAAACGGTGGCTGTCAGCGAAGGCCGGGGCCAGGGATCCATCTCCATTCATCCGAACAAAGCCCTGCGTCTGATCCGGGAAGCCGCCTGCCGCGCGATGAAGAAGGACGCGAAGGATTGTATGTTCCCGCTGCCGGAACACTTTAAGGTCGAGGTTTCCTTCAAAAACCACTATAAGGCCAAAAATGCCTATCCCGGTCTGGTTCAGACCGGGGCGGCCACTGTCTGCTATGAGGCGGACGACTGGATGGAAGTGCTGCGGATGCTGAACTTCGTCCTATAACCGCGGTTCTTTCAGGAACTGCCGGAGCGACGGAATGGGGCTGCCGTCCAGGGCGGCGTCCGCTTCCGCGTTCCACATGGACTGCAGGATAGCCTCCTCCGCGCACTCACCCACCGCCCGGAAGGGCAGATTCATCTGCTCCTCCTTCAGCATTGTCTGCACCTGAAAGCTGCCCCGGTTCTCCCGCGGCGCGGTGGTAAAGCCGACCGCGATTTCCCCGCTGCCGTGCCCGATATAGGATCCCAGCCGGGCCATCCCGACGGACGTGCGGCGCAGAACGCGCCGCAGCTGACGGGCGGACAGGGGCAGATCCGTCGCGACGATCAGGATGATGCTGCCCTGGTCCGATTCCGCCAGGTTTTCCGGCAGGCACGCCTTCCTGAAATCGGCGGAAGCACCGTAATTGCTCTGTACCAGTACGCCCATCGTGTAGGTCCGGCCGTCGATTTCCATCAGGCGGGAGGAGGAGCCGATTCCGCCCTTCATCCCGTAGCAGGTGGTTCCCCGGCCCGCTCCCACCGCTCCCTGCTCAAACGTTTCGGAAGCGGAAGCGATCGCGGCGAAAACTTCCCGTTCCCCGACGGGCCGCCGGACGATCTCGCTCATCCGGCTGTCGTTGCACTCGCATACCACCGGATTCACGGAGGTCAGATGAATCCCGTCCTCTTCGCAAATCTTCACCATCCAGGATACCATCGCGTCATGAACCCTGCCGACGTTCAGGGTATTGGTCAGGGCGATGGGCGTTTCCAGCGTCCCCAGCTCGTCCACCTGAACCAGCCCCAGGGTTTTTCCGTATCCGTTGAAGACGCAGGAAGCCGCTGTCAGTTTTTCCGTATAGGGATTCCTGCAGGGCGGCATTACGACGGTTACTCCCGTATGGCAGTTTCCCCCGTCCACCGTGCAGTGACCCACCCGGATCCCCGGTACGTCCGTAATCCTGTTCCCCGCACCGTGGGGCAGGCTGCCGATTGCCATGTTCATGGTTTTACTCCCTCCTCTCCGGAAAGCCGGCTGGTTCCTCGCGCTTTCCAATCCCTGTCCCGTCAGGGAATCATCACGCAGGGCCGTTCACCGGCCCGTTCCATTTCCTTTTTCAGTTCCTCCGCCAGCGCGGACCGAACGGATGCGTACGCCGGGTCTTCAGCCAGGTTCATCAGTTCGTCCGGGTCGTTTTTCAGGTCATACAGAAAATCGGTATAGTAAAGGTCGCTGTCCATGTGCCGTGCGCCGTGCAGGCCGGGGGCATATACAGCGTATTTGTATTCCGGCGTGCGCAGGCAGCGGCCGACACGGCTTTCGCTGATCTGCGTGAAAATCCGGTTGGGTCTGCCGGCAGGTACGTGATCAGCCAGCTCCAGCACGTCGGAAGCCCGCCAGAAGCCGCGGTATCCGCCTCTGCGTTCCGGCGGAACGGCGCTGTGCTGAAAATCAATCACAGGCCTGCCCTCCGGCCCGCCGTCGCTGGCGAGATGCCATTTCCCCACATAGGCAGTATCGTAACCGGCTTTGGAGAAATAATCCGCCAGCGTCGCCTGGTGCAGGGGCAGCGCGATATTGTTGCAGAAACATCCCGTCTGCGTCGGATACAGGCCCGTCTGCAGTGCGGCGCGGAAAGGGCCGCAGACCGGCTGCGGCGTATAGGCCTGCTCGAACAGAACGCCTTCTTCCGCCAGCGCGTCCAGGCAGGGCGAAACGGGCAGCTTCTGGCCGTAGCATCCCAGGGTATCCCAGCGCTGCTGATCCGTAAAATACAAAACAATATTCGGGCTGCTCACAATGGTGCTCCCCCCTCGCTTGCGATCCGTGCAGATCCGGTCGTATAGTCGGAATGATTCCCGCTGGTCAGGCCAATGAGATATCGTCGATTTCACGGAGTTCCTCCTCTGTGAAGGCAGTATTCCGGATCGCCTTTACATTTTCCAAAATCTGAGCCGGTCTTGATGCGCCGATCAGAACGCTCGTCACGATGCCATCCCGGAGAATCCAGGCCAACGCCATTTGAGCCAGAGACTGGCCGCGTTTTTCTGCAATCTGATTCAGCTTCCGGATCTTATCCAATGTTTCGGCATTGACAGCCTTTTCCTGCAGAAAACGCCCGTCTGTCCGGATCCTGCTGTCCGAAGGAATCCCGTTTATGTAGCGGTTTGTCAAAAGGCCCTGCGCCAGCGGGCAAAATGCTATGATGCCCTTCCGTAATTCATGAGACTGCGTTTTCAACCCGTTATGTTCAATTCCCCGGTCAAAAATGGAATATCGGTTCTGATTGATGATAAACGGTACCTCCTCAGCCTCCAGCAGGGCAGCGGCGCGTTTCAGCGTCGGGCCGTCATAATTCGACAGCCCTGCATACAACGCTTTTCCGGACCGAACGATCTGCGCCAGGGCCAGCATGGTTTCTTCAAGCGGCGTCTCCGGATCCATACGGTGGTGATAAAAAATATCCACATAATCCAGGCCGAGGCGTCGGAGACTCTGATCCAGGCTGGCGATCAGGTACTTCCTGCTTCCGCCGTCCCCGTAAGGCCCGTTCCACATAGCGTATCCGGCTTTGGTGGAAATGATCAGCTCGTCCCTGTAGCCGGCAAAATCCGCTTTCAGGATTTCTCCGAGGTTTCTTTCAGCGCTTCCCGGTTCCGGCCCGTAATTGTTCGCCAGGTCAAAGTGCGTAATCCCGCAGTCAAAAGCGGTACGGCACAGTTCCTTCATATTCTGCATGTTTGCCGTATCCCCAAAGTTATGCCAGAACCCCAGGGAGATCTTCGGCAGCTTCAGGCCGCAGCTGCCGCAGGATACATACTCCATGGATGAATACCGTTCTTCAACAGGCTGATACATAATCTTTTCCCCCTTATGTATAGATGTACATGTTCCTTCCCTCCGGATTCTTTCTCCTCAGCATGTCCTTCCTTGTTCCGGTTTCCTGCCGGACGGGATACGTTCCGCGTTTTCAATCCGCTTCGCCGATCCTCAGCGTCCAGACGCCGGCACGGCGGTCGGCGGTGATTTTTCCGCGCACGGTGCCGAAGGTGAGATGAATGTCGCCCCATTCCGCCGGAGCGTGCGGCGTCTGCGTGATGGCCGCGAACCCCGGTTCCGACGGCCGGATGCCGATTGCGTCCTCGATCAGTACGATAATCGGCGCGCTTGCCCACGGATGGCACAGGCTGGTGTTCCATTTCTGATCCTTGCCCCAGGCCTCCCAGCAGCTTGTGGCGCCTTCCCGCAGCATGTTGCCCCAGGAGTGCTCCTCCTCCGAAACCAGCAGTTCGTTCATGAGGCCGAATTCGCCGTGACGCGCCAGCGCTTTAAGCAGGAAATATGCCATGTAGACGCCGCAGCTGAAACCCTTTTCCCGGATGAGCGCAACAGCGGCCGGAACATCCTCCGGTTCAGTGATACCGTAATACAGCGGCAGCACCGTGCTGTGCAGCGCTGTGTGCTCGGACCCCTCGGCGTCTCGAAACAGGCCGTTATCCTTGCGGAAGGTCTTCAGGAACGCCTGCCTCACCGTTTCAGCCTCGTTTCGGAGCGGCCTTCCCAGCAGCGCCCGCAGGCGGTCCGCGTCCTTCTTGAGGCCGTAGTAAAAAGCGTTGATTACGTTATACCTGCCCGGCCCGATGGGCTGGCTCAGTTCAAAATCGTATCCGTCCCGCAGGTTTTCCGGCCAGTCCACCAGGTTCCATTTTTCGGTGACGTTCGCGATCAGGCCGTCCGGGCAGCGGAATCGGTCGAAGTAATCCTCCAGGCTGTCCGCCACGGGCATCAGCGTCCTGACGGTGTCGATATCCCCGGTCAGGTCGTAATAAGTCAGGATCTGCTCGGGATACTGGCAGGAATAGTCCGCGATTTCCTGCATTTCACCGCCCGGCACCACGGCCATCAGTCCCGGGCACACGCGGGCGCCGGCCGCGAAATCAAACAGCATCTTCCGGTACATCCGCGGATCGCCGGTCAGAAGCAGATGGGCATGCGCGGTGATCGTCCCGTCCCCCAGATACTGGCCTTTTTCCCGGCTGGGGCAGTCGAGAAAAGCTTCCTGAGTGCCCAGCTCCACGCCGCGCCGGCAGATTCCGAAGACATCGTTCAGCAGCGGCACCCCGCAGGAAAAATGCCCGCGGTCCTCCGGCATCGGAGAATGCCGAACCGTCACGCCGACGCTTTCCGGCTCCACGACGCCTTCCGGATCCATGATTTCAATATAGCGGAAAGCCATATAATCAAAGAAATCGGTTTCGTCCCGTTCCCGGCCGGACAGGCGCCACCACAGCCGGTAGTCGCAGTTGCACCGCATATTCCAGCGCACCGTGCCGTCCCCGTTCAGCTCTTCGCCCAGATGCAGTTCAATAATGCCGCCGTTTGCCGCTTTTGCGGCAAAGTGGACGGTGCCTGTCGTTTCCCGGCCCATGTCGGCAAACCATACGCCGTTCCGCCGTTCCAGGTGAACAGGTTTCTGCTCGTACAGGCACACCGGCGGGATCATCGATTCCGCCAGGATGTGATCGTCCCCGGGATGCTCGCAGGCAGGCTGCCAGGCCGAATCGTCGAAATTGCTTTCCTTCCAGCCCGCTGGAATCTGCGCGCCGTCCACATCCTCGATGAATTGCGTACCGTACCCCAGCAGCCCCCGCGCGCCCCATGCCCCGGAACAGAGCACCCTGCACGCGCTGTCGCTTTCGAAAACGGTCCTGCCGGTTCCCCCGGTCAGCTTCATCCACAGCCCCTGCCGGCGATCGCCGCTCTGCCATGCCCGGCAGACGGCGCCCATATGGAACACGTGGACCGCCACCACGTTTTTCCCGGGCTTCACGCGTCCGCTCAGGTCATAGCGGTTATACACATACCGGTCGTGGTATGCCTGGGCGGGCCCCGCACCGATCAGTTCTCCGTTCAGATAGAGCTTGTAATAATCGTCCGCCGTAACGGCGAGTTCCAGCGGCTCGCCCGGGCAGGCCTCAAACGGACGGCGTACCAGCATATGCCGGTTCTGCAGCCTCTCCTCAGGCTTCACAGCCGCGTCTTTGTCCATCTGCCTGTGCAGCGTATTCACCGGAGTCAGGTTCAGAAAATCCGGATCGCAAATCCACACGGTGTCATCGCCTCTTCCGTGAATTCATCCTGATCGCGCTCAGTCCTCTGCGTGATCGATCACGATATGCCCGCCGGCCCACACGGTTCTCCCGGTCCAGTCCGCGTCCGGATCCGCCCAGAAAGGATCCTCCGGCGCCAGCCCCAGCGGCAGGAATACCGCGCTGCATAGATACAGGCTGCCGATGTTGATATACGGTTCTCCCAGTTCCGGTTGATACCCGATTACCCCGGGCCGCAGCCAGCCGTTGGCATCGAACATGTCCGGCGCCGACATCACGCGCCGGATCACGGCCGTCAGTCCGCAGCGCACCCCCGCCGGCGTGAGATGATCTTCCAGCATATGTTCCAGCGCGGCCTGAGCCAGCATCTGGAACGCGCCGAAGCGGTAGCAGACGGAGCGGCCCACAATGGGATAGCTGCCTTCCGGCCCGATCATCCTCTCCAGTACCGAGGCGTACCGGGCCGCCCGGGCGTTCACTCTCTCCCGCATTGCTTCGATTTCAGGATTTTCCTTTGAAAAAAGATTCACAAGATCCGCATACATGGGCTGGATCACAAAGCTGTTATAATAATCCCAGTGAAAGAGCGGTCCGTCGCCGTAGACGCCGTCCCCCAGATACCAGCCCTGGAAGGAACGAAGCGCGGAAAGGACGCGCATGATGTCGTATTCCTCTCCCAGCACGAACAGCCCCGCCTCTACCATCGCTGAAAAGAACAGCCAGTTGCTGTTGCAGGCAGGAATATTCCGGGAAGCGCGGAAGGCGTCCGCCACGTGATTCCGGGTTTCCGGATCCATGGCAGCGGCCAGGGCCGTCGTCGCGCGCAGAAGCGCGTGCGCAAGGAAAGCCGTGTCCACCAGCGGCTGGCCGTCCCGGTCAAAAAGCATATAGTCCGGAGACGACGGATCCGTCGCCCGGGACAGGCAGAGGAGCGCTTTCTCCCGCCATGCTTTCTGCAGCGTCCGTTCTTCCGGATCCAGGCGTTCCGCGTCCGCCTCCAGCCAGGGAGCCAGCCCCAACATGCTGCGGCCGAACGCTTCCAGCGGGGCGAAACGCGCCCGGTCCGGATGGTAGTCCAGAGGAAGGCTCTGTTTCAGCGTTCCCGCGGACAGATGGTCCAGCACCGGCCCGACAATCTTCAGCAGCGCTTCCAGCCATTCGCGACGGGTATTCATGGAAAAAATCCTCCCCTTGTCTTTCTGAGCAATCATCTCACGCATTCGGTAGATAAGTATTATACCATAATTCTGAGCAAAAACACATCCCGGGAGCGGTACAATCTTCAGTTTCACGCGTTTGCAGAATTGCGCTCCGCAATGGTATAATACCGGCGGAACGGGCCTGCCTGGTGAGGTATTGTTCGGCTTTGAGGGGGATAGGCAACAATAACAATCAATCGATCGGAGGGGATTCTTTGAGAAAATTCGTTTTGTTTTTATCCCTTTTTCTTTTGTCAGTCTGTTTTTATCTTTGTTCTCTTGCGGGAGACAAACAACCTGTTTTGCAGTATAATGATTATCAATATAGAATTCTGGATGATAACACCATAGAAATTGCAGATTATATCGGAGCCGGGGGTGAAGTCGTCATTCCTGCTGAAATAGACGGAATGCCTGTCGTTTCCATTGGGAAATTCGCGTTCAGTTCATGTAAAACCATAAAGAC
Organism: uncultured Clostridia bacterium; assembly: GCA_946413245.1. Lineage (GTDB taxonomy): Bacteria > Bacillota > Clostridia > Christensenellales > Aristaeellaceae > Aristaeella. The sequence continues at coordinate 5,520 of CAMKJS010000026.1, read as the reverse complement.
CGTGGTAATTCCGGATGGAGTTTCTTCTATCAGGGAAAAATGCTTTTATTCCTGTTCGCTCACCGGCATCACGATCCCAGATTCAGTTACAATGATTGGAAACAACGCTTTTGCTTACAGTTCGCTTGAGAAAATTGAACTTCCTTCGCAGTTAAGCATTATTGCCAGTTTAACATTCAGTCATTGTGAAAAGCTGACACACATCCGCTTTCCGGATATATCTGTTTCGGTAGGCTCGTGCGCTTTCATCAATTGTGAGTCCCTGGCATCTTTTGATGTACCCGCAGACCATCCCAATCTGGCTGTAACAGACGGTGTACTGTTCAGCAAACCGGATAAGAAACTGGTCTGTTATCCGGCAGGAAAACAAGGTACGTCATATTCTGTGCCGGATGGAACATTGATTATCGGCGACAGCAGTTTTCGCGGCTGCGAATCGCTTTCAGCCGTCATCATTCCGGACACTGTCGTCACCATAGAAGATGAAGCCTTTTTCTGCTGCACAGGTCTTACGGATATAACGATTCCATCCGGTGTTCAAACCGTCGGAAACTCTGTTTTTGAGCGTTGCGAGAATATCAGCAGCGTCAGGATCGAAGGCAATGTAAAGCTGGATTGCAATCCTTTTCCCGGTTGTCCCCGTATCACAACAATTGAAATTGATGAACACAATACCGCGATGAAACTGGTTGACGGGGTATTATTCAGTAAAGATGGCAAAAACCTGATTCTGTTCCCTGGCGGCTCGGATCTGCCTGATTACTGTGTACCGGATGGAACTGAAGTCATTCAGCAATACGCTTTCTGTTCATGTAATGCGCTTCAAAGAATAATCATTCCAGACAGTGTTACAGACATACAAAATGCCTCCGTAATGAATTGTGAAAGGCTCACAAGTATCAATATCCCTGATGGCGTCACATCTTTATGTTATCCGTTCATCGCGTGTGACAGATTGGAGGTAACCGTATCGCCTGGTTCATACGCGGCACAGTATTGTATCGAGAACGACTATCCGATTATGTATCGTCAGAATTAGCAGGCAGCAAAATGGTAAATTAGCAGGCAGCAAAATGGTTTTTCTTGACACCGAGCCGCTCAGGTGGTACATTTTCTGTAAGCAAGGGAGCTTGATTGGTTCCCTTGCTTATTTGTTATGACAAAAGGACGGGCGATCAGTATGAGTATCCACGAAGAATGCGGTGTATTCGGTGTCATGGCAAAGCAGCCGGTCAATGTCGCCGGCCTGGTGTATTTCGGTCTTTATTCCCTGCAGCATCGGGGACAGGAAAGCTGCGGGATCGTAGTCAATGACGACGGCGTTTTTATTTCCCATAAAGATGTCGGTCTGGTCGGAGAAGTATTCAGCAGCAGCATTCTGCGTTCCTTTCCGGAGGGCACCATGGCTGTCGGACATACCCGCTACGGCACGACGGGAGGCACAAACCGGAACAACTGCCAGCCCATCGAGGTCAATCATCAGAAAGGACATATGGCGCTGGCACACAACGGCAATCTTTCCAACGCGGCAGAGCTTCGGTCCGCCCTGGAAATGAAAGGCGCAATCTTCCATACATCCAGCGATACGGAAACGATCGCGTATATCGTTACCCAGGAGAGGCTGAAAGCGCCTTCCATCGAAGAGGCATTGAGCCGGGCTATGAACAGACTGGAAGGTGCATATTCGCTGATCATGATGTCGCCGCAGAAACTGATCTGCGCCCGGGATCCGCATGGTTTTCGCCCGTTGTGTTATGGCCGGACATCAGACGGTACCTGGATCGTTGCGTCTGAAAGCTGCGCTCTGCATGCGGTCGGAGCGAAAATGATCAGGGACGTGGAGCCGGGAGAAATCCTGATTTTCAGCAAAAACGGCGTGCAGTCAAGGCAGGAACACTGCGGAAAGGCCCAGCCATGCCACTGCATCTTTGAATATATCTATTTTGCCCGGCCTGATTCTGTTCTGGACGGTATTTCGGTCCATTCTGCCCGGATACGCGCAGGAGAAAGTCTGGCGAAAGCACATCCGGCAGATGCGGACCTCGTCATCGGCGTGCCGGATTCCGGTCTGGATGCCGCGCTGGGATTCAGCCGTGCGTCCGGTATTCCGTACGGAATCGGACTGATTAAGAACAAGTATATCGGACGGACTTTCATCGCCCCGGATCACAGGCTCGATCAGGTAAAAATCAAGCTGTCTGCTATTGAAGAAGTTGTCTGCGGAAAACGGATTGTGCTGATAGACGATTCCATTGTCCGCGGAACGACCAGCGGACGGATTGTCGGTCTTCTGCGTGAAGCGGGAGCAAAGGAGATCCATATGCGTATATCGTCTCCCCCGTTCCTGCATCCATGCTATTACGGTACGGATATAGATTCCCGGGATCACCTGATTGCCTGCCGTCATACATTGGATGAGATCGCAAAAATCATCGGCGCGGATACCCTTGGATATCTTCCGGCCGAAGAACTGTATACGCTGACCGGAAAGGATGTATACTGCCATGCTTGCTTTACCGGAGAATATCCTACCGCCATCCCGAAAGACACGAGAAAGGATCGGTTTGAGCGGCGGCTTTCAGAATGATCAGAAGACTTTCGGACATCCCGTTCTTCCTGGAAGGTGCTGTCGAATATCGTGCGTTCTGTTCTTCAGGCCTGTCATACATGTCAAACAAAGCAGGCTGAACATCCCGCAGCGTGACTGTGTCTTTCTGCGGTAAACAAAAATAAAAAAAGTGAGAGCAGCCTCATCCGGTTCACCCGTTTACTGTACAGGCCGCATAATGGTATAATACCGGTAACGTCGTCGTTCACCTGACAGCCCGACTCATCCTGAAAGGACCTGTAATGATGGAAATCTGGGATATCTATGACGTGAACCGGCAGCGCACCGGAAAGGTCATCACCCGCCCCGCCGCCTGGGGGCAGGAGGCCTATCATCTGATCGTTCACGTATGCGTCTTCAACAGCGCCGGCCGAATGCTGATCCAGAAAAGATGCCGCGAAAAACGTGCGTGGCCCGATCTGTGGGATGTCAGCGCCGGTGGCAGTGCGCTCGCCGGAGAGGAAAGCTGGCAGGCAGCTGAGCGCGAAACATATGAGGAATTGGGGCTGAAGCTCAGTCTGAAAGAGATCCGCCCGCATTTCTCCGTCAATTACAGCCGCGGGTTTGACGATTTTTACGCGGTTACCGCGGATGTGGATCCGGCCGGCCTGGTTCTGCAGCAGTCCGAGGTCGCCGAAGTCCGCTGGGCATCCCTGGAGGAGGTCCGGCAGATGGAGGCCGATCATACCTTCGTTCCGTACTTTCCCGGGATTATCGATCTGATCTGGCAGGTCAGGAACAATTATGACGGCGCAATCTGCCAGACGGGCTGACTTTTGTCCTGACAAAACAAGATCCGGCCTTGTCATCAGCATCATATCCTGCGTAAAATATAATGAAACCGGTTATGAAGCCGAAAGGAGAGTTGAAAAATGGACAAAAAGAATGAGATAACCCTTGAGGAACTGAAAAAAGTCGTGGGCGGTCTTGTTACTGTGGATGAAGCGACAGCAATTAAAGTCACGGAAGGGTTAAAAGCCGGAGGTTACCCAAGAAAATATGCCGGCATATTTCTTGCCAACCATTGTACCGGGGTGGACTTTGAAGCCATCCTTGATATCGTCTATGGCAAGGAAGATGATGATTGATTTGCGCAAAAACGGCAGGTGACACCTCCACCTGCCGTTTTTTAGCTTTAGCGCAGAATTGGGGAAAACAACCATGTTGATAAGAAAAGCCAGCGGTGAAGAAATGCTGCATCTGTGGGGTTTTCAGGATGAAATCACAGCATCTCCTACAGCAAAGTTCTATTATCGCAACATCACTTCAGGAAACGCTGTCTTCTGGACGCTGGATAAGGACGGAGAACTGATCGGAGAGCTGTATGTTTTTCTGAACCTGGAAGACAAGGATTTTGCGGACGGTGAAAGTACCGCCTATTTATGCGCGTTTCGGGTGAAAAAAGAATACCGCGGGCAGGGATTGGGCAGCAGTCTGATGAATGCGGCTCTCAAGGAACTAAAGGAAATCGGATTCCATACCGCAACCATCGGCGTAGGCAGCGATAAGCCGCTGAACATTCAGCTTTATCGCCGTTTTGGATTCAACAAAAAGGTCAAGGATTGCCATTACGATCCCTGCGGCATGGATGAAAACAATCAGCCCGAATACGAAGAAGAAGCCTGGTGGCTGCTGGCAAAGGACTTATAGTCAGCCAAAGACTGATCCGTCATCCTGTTATTTCACTTTGATTTTTACGGTTATTTTCTTCGTCACCTTTTTATAATTCGCCGTTGCTTTTGCCGTAACCGTGACGGTGATCGTATACGTTCCTTTCGGTGTCCCCTTCCGGACTGTAATCTTGCCGGTCTTCTTTCCGATCGTCAGATAATCAGATCCGGATTCCTTTTTGTAGACCACCTGACCTTCCGCACCTTCCACAGTGATCGTGCCGGAAATGATTTTCGATTTTTCCCTGATTTCCGTGTATCTGACAGTCTGATTCTTTTTCCCGACTTTGAGCTGCTGTGGCGCCTTGCTGATTTTAAAAGTCTTGGTTCCGGTACCGCTGCGTTTTCCTTTCAGCGTAACAATCGCTTTTGCGGTACCGGCGTTTATATTATTGATATAGGCGACAGTATAATCCGTACCCTGCTTCAGAACTGTCTTCCCGACCTTCACGGTCACCTTCGGCTTTTTCTTTGCTCCGTCATAGATGAAGGATGACGGGGACAGGGAAATGACAGGGGCAACTTCCTTTTCCGCGCACTGAACGGCGACGGAACGAACAAACCAGGTTCCCTCCAGATAGGCATGCGGATAGCACTGAGCCGAATCTGTAAGCTTGGTTGACCCGTTCATTTTGAAAACGCAGTCCTCCGCGATATAATAACCATCATTCGGGCAGATCAGACAACCTGCGCTGTATAAATGCGCCTTGTCAAAGGGAATATCCTCCGTGTTCATATCTTCGTCCAGTGTATTGTCATACCAGTATTGATAGACGATATAATAGTTCTGGCCCTTATCCACGGAAAGATAATAAGAATCCATGGGCGTTGACCCGGCAACCGGCGCACGGAAGCCTTCTACATTGACCACATGGATGGCCTTTAATCCATCCTTCAGCTGATTTTCCTCAGCCGGAGCCCTTCCCGAAATCAGCCCCAACAGCAGAACGGTCAAAACCAAAACAGACAGTACCCTTTTGTATGCAGACATAGTTATTCCTCCAATCGGATTCACACTTTCCGCTGGTTTCACAATCTTTCTCACACATTTGGGGGACGCAAAGCCATCCATGCCCACCCAGATCATGAAACCGCCGTGCAGAATTATTATATTCCTCCGGCCGCTTAATCTCAACACTGACTTCAGCACTCACATTGCTGAATATCTCTCAGATTTTTAGACCTGACAGCTTCCTTAAAGAGACGCAAAGAAAAACTCCAGAACGCTTTATTAACGTTCTG